>JASGGJ010000010.1:0-38177 GCA_047605085.1 Protaetiibacter sp. | reverse complement strand
TCGGCTTCGAGCTGACGGATGCGGAGCTCGCCGCGATCGACGCCCTCGACCGCGGGCAGCGCGTCGGCGCCGATCCCGACACCGCCGCCTTCTGAGGCGTCTGTCTGTTTCGCAACTCAGGAGATCCCCGCCGTTCCGGCCCGAGTGCGGCGTTCTGCCGTCTCGACTCCTGAGTTGCGAAACCGGGCAGCTTTCGTAACTCAGGAGTCGATGCCGGATCCGCTGGGAGCAGAGCGGAAACGGCGGGTTGATCCTGAGTTGCGAAACCGGCTAGAGCTCGAGGGCGACGCGCTCCCCGCGGGGAGTTGTGACGAGCAGGGAGGCGAGCCCGGCGTCGGCGAACGCCCTCTCGAGGTCGGCGCGGCTCTCGGAGAAGTGCGCCCAGTCCTCGACGTGCACTCCGACGACGGCACGGGCGCCGAGCAGCTCGGCGGCGCGCGCCGCCTTCACGGACGTCAGCGTGAGCGCGGCGGGCAGCGGGGCAACGCGCGCGGCACCCACGAACAGGACGGCGACGTCCACCGGCCCGATTCGCACGGCGTGTCCGCGAACGAGGCGAAGCGAGGAGTTGTCGCCCGAGACGTAGAGCGACGGCTCGCCGGGGGCGGTCACGAGGAAGCCCGTGACCGGCCCGATGCGCGACTCAAGGATCCGCGGCCCGTGGCGGCCAGGCAGGGCGGTGACCGTGACCGCATCGCCGATGGCGTGCTGCTGCCAGGGCCGGAGCCCGACGACGGGGCCGCCGAGTTCGGCCTCCGCCTCGGGCAGCGCCAGCACGAGCGGGACGCGCATCGCGAACTCGCGCCCCGCGCGGTCGAGATTGTCGGCGTGCCCGTGGTGCGAGAGCAGCACGAGGTCGACGGGCTCGAGCGCGCTCGCCGGCAGGCCGGGTCCTGCGGTCTTGGTGAGCTCGTCGTCGGCGTAATGCCGCGGCTCGTCGAGGGTGGGTCGAGCAGGATGCGCAGTCCGGCATACTCGACGAGCGCGGTCGGCCCGCCGATGTAGCTCACATGCAGCGTCGCCATGCGCCGGGCGTAGGCGGTGCGGCGGGAACGGACGGAGGCTCCTAGGCTGGCGTCATGGCCGAGCGCCTCGCCTCCGCGATCAGCCCGTACCTGCTCTCGCACGCTGACAACCCCGTCGACTGGTGGCCCTGGGGGGCCGCCGCGTTCGCGGAGGCGGCCAGGCGCGAGGTGCCCGTGCTCGTCTCGGTCGGCTACGCGACGTGCCACTGGTGCCACGTCATGGCGCGCGAGTCGTTCTCCGACCCGGAGCTCGCCGCCTTCCTCGATGCGCACTTCGTCGCGGTCAAGGTCGACCGGGAGGAGCATCCCGAGGTCGACGCGGCGTTCCTGGCGGCGGCATCCGCGTTCACCCAGCAGCTGGGCTGGCCGCTCACCGTCTTCGCCACCCCCGAGGGCCGGGTGTTCTTCGCCGGCACCTACTTCCCGCCGCTGCCGGTGCGCGGGGTGCCGTCGTTCCGGCAGGCGCTCGAGGCCGTCGTCGAGGCGTGGACGGATCGGCGCGCCGAGGTGGAGGCGACGGGTGCCGCGGTCGCTGCGGCGCTCGCGGCGCGGCGCGGCGCGGCGGATGCGGTGGCGGGGGGTGCGGGGTCGCCGTATGCCGTGGCAGCGGATGCGGGCTTGCCGGATGCCGTGCTGCCGGATGTGCCGCTGCCGGGCGACGACGCCCTCGCGGCCGCGGTCGTCGAGCTGGCCAGGTTCGAGGACCCGGAGTTCGGCGGCTTCGGCGACGACGCGAAGTTCCCGAACGCGCCCGTGCTCGCCTTCCTCGCCACCCGCGCGCTGCATGGCGACCTCGCGGCCGGCGCCCTCGGCACCCGGCTGTACGCGGCGACCGCCGCCCTGCGCGACCGGGTCGACGGCGGATACTTCCGCTACGCCGTGCGCCGCGACTGGACCAAGCCGCACTACGAGCGGATGCTGTCCGACAACGCCCAGCTGCTCGATCTCGCCGTCGCCGCCGGTGACGCCGCGGGCGCCGAGGCGGTGGCGGGCTTCCTGCTCGGGGTGCTGCGCCTGCCGGGCGGCGCCTTCGCATCCGCCCAGGACTCCGAGAGTCCCGTCGACGGCGTCCGCGTCGAGGGCGGCTACTACGCTCTCGACGCCGCCGCGCGGTCTGGCCAGCCCCGGCCCGCGCTCGACGCCAAGGTGCTCGCGGGGCTCAACGGGCTCGCGATCGGCGCCCTCGCGGATGCCGGGGTCCGGTTCGCCAGGGGGGAGTGGATCGCCGCCGCGGGGCGGGCGGCGGATGCCGTGCTCGCCCTGCACCTCGAGCGCACCCCGGCAGGCCCGCGCCTGCACCGCGCGAGCCGTGACGGACGCGTGTCGGATGCCGCGGCGACCCTCGAGGACTACGGCGCCCTCGCGGGCGGGCTGCTGCGCCTCGCGCTCGCGACGGGAGATGCGGACCGCGCCTCACTCGCCCGCGAGCTCGTCGAGGCGTGCATCGCGGGGGAATCGGTCGCGGCTCCCGGCGGCGGCGACCCGGTGCTCGCCGCGCACGGCATCGCGGTCGACGCCGATCGCAGCGAGGGCGCGACACCTTCTGGTGCGGCCCTGCTCGCGGATGCCGCGGCGCGGCTCGCGGAGCTCACGGACGGCGGCTACCGGGAGCTCGCCGAGCGGGCCCTCGCCCCGAGCCTCGTTCCCGCGCTCGAGCGGCCGATCGCCTACGGCGCGACGCTCGCGGTGGCGGCACGGCTCGCGGCGTCACCCGCCGAGCTCGTCGTCGTGATGCCTGATGTCGTGGTGCCGGATGTCGTGGTGCCGGATGCGGCCGGCCCGGATGCCGCGGGCCCGGATACCGCGGTGCCGGATGCCGCTCCCGCCACCGGGCCGCTCGCCGACGTCGCGCGCGCGTGGGCGCATCCGCACCGCACCCTCGCGATCGTGACCGACGCGCAGGCGGCGGCGCTCGCCGCGTCCGGCTTCACCCTGTTCGCCGAGCGGACCTCGCGCGACGGCGCCCCCGCCGCGTACCTGTGCGAGGGCTTCATCTGCCGCCTGCCCGCGACCGACGCGGCGACCCTTGCCGCCGCCCTCGGCTGACCCCGCGCCGCGGCTGACCCCGCCCCGCGCCTGCCAGTTTTCGCAACTCAGGAGATCCGGCCTGTTTCCACCCCGACTGCCCGGTTTCGGACCTCTGATCCTGAGTTACGAAACCGCATGGATGGCGCAACTCAGGAGAATGTCGCTGCGACGGGCAGCAGCGCGGGGAACGACCGCGGTTCTCCTGAGTTGCGAGAACCGCCGGGGCGTGCGGGATGCCGCTACGCCGTCACGAGCGGCGCGTCCGGGTCAGCCACCCACTCGTTGAGCGAGCCGTCGTACACGGCGACCGAGCGCTCGCCGAGCAGCGTCAGCGCGAGCGCAGCGGAAGTCGCCGCGATGCCGCCGCCGCAGTAGGTGATGATCTGCGGCGCGCCGAGCGCGGGCCCGAAGCGCTCCCGGAGGGCGTCGGTGCCGAGCACGGTGTTGTGCTCGCGATCGACGAGTAGCCCGGCCGGCGCCGAAGTGGATCCGGGGATGTGGCCGGCTCGCGAGCGGGACACGACCTCGCCCGTGAACTCCTTCGGCGGCACCGAGCACACGAGCGCCGCCTCGCGCTCACCGCGCACGACCGCCTCGACATCCGCCTTGTCGACCCACAGCTCGGGACGCGGCACGGCGGTGAACACCGCGGCGACCGGTTCGACGTGCCCGAGCTCGAGCTCGCGGCCCTCTGCGGCCCACTTCTTCAGGCCGCCGTCGAGCACGGCGACGCGGTCGTAGCCGAAGGCCCGGAACAGCCACCACAGGCGGGCTGCCCACTGCCCGACCGCCGTGTCGTACACGACGAGGGTCGTCGCAGGCCCCACCCCGAGCGCGCCCGCGGCGGCGGCGAAGCGTTCCGCATCCGGACGCGTGAACGGGTAGGCGCCATCCGGGTCGGAGAACTCCTCGATGAGGTCGGCGAACACCGCGCCGGGCACGTGCCCCTCGAGCAGGTACTGCTCGTGCCCGCTCAGGTATCCGGGGCGTCCGTTCGGCTGCGTGTAGTTCGCGACCGATGCGTCGACGACGAGCAGGCCGTCGCCGCCGAGGTGGTCGGCGAGCCACTGGGTCGAGACGAGCGGGGAGGCGAGCGCGAGTGCATCGGTCATGTCAGCACGCTAGCCCCGCCGCGCGGATGCGGTGCGCGCTCCCGCAACATCCGGTAACTCGGGAGCCGGGCCGCCCATTCTCCCCTCAGAAATGCAGGAGATTTTGCGGGGATGTGCCGCCGGATAGGGAGCCGGATACCGTCGAGGGAGAGTTCTCCTGCATTTCTGAGATCGGCCGGAGACCGAATATCGGGGGAGCCCCCGCCGCCGGACTCAGCGCAGCGTCTTGATCGGTGGCGGCAATCACGCGCTCGGTGTCGAACCCGCTACGTCTGTGCAGCTATTGGTTGATGGGCAGCCCGTCCTAACGGCGACGGGGGAGGATTCGGCGCAATTGCGTCCCGTGGATCGGGATGTCCGGGACCGCGCCGGGATGACGGCACAGTTCCAGATTCTCGACGACGCCACGGGGGTCACCTGATGGTCGATCAGCTCACCCTGAGCGACTGAGCGACTGAGCGACTGAGCGACTGAGCGACTGAGCGACCGGAGCGCGGGTTGCGGCACAGCCGGGAGAGTCGTGTCGCAGCTCGCGTCCGCCGCGTCGAGGAGTTTCTCTCGGCATCCGCTCGCTGCGCTAGCTCTGTCGACCGTGCGGCGGGCACATTCCCGCAACCCGAGGTAGCCCATCTGAGCGCGACCGGACCACCCCTCAACCGGCCCGCATCCTCCCGACCTCCGACGCGGAG
This sequence comes from Protaetiibacter sp., assembly GCA_047605085.1. GTDB lineage: Bacteria > Actinomycetota > Actinomycetes > Actinomycetales > Microbacteriaceae > Homoserinibacter. The sequence goes on along the minus strand of JASGGJ010000010.1, from coordinate 33,323 downwards.
TCGGATTCGCATGAGGGAAAAGCGTCGGCTGAGACTCGCTCGGCGATATTCCGAGGATCGGTGATCGCCGACGCGAAAAGAATGATCCGCTGCTCGCCGCTATATCGAGGAAATGAGAAACGACCCTGCTGAACGAGAATTCCGTTGCGGCGCAGGCGACTCGCCGCGACGACCTCGTCGGAGACCGCGAGCCACACCGCGGGGCCACGGCTCGAGTCGAGCCGGATGCCATGACCGGCTAGTGCCGCGCCGAACGAGTCCCGTCGACGCACGACGAGGTCGACGAGCCCGCCGATCTGACGTTGCGTGTCGGCGTCGGATAGGACGCAGGCCAAGGCGCCCTGCAGAATCCGGCTCACGGTGTGGATCGAATAGTTCAGCAGGTATCGCACCCGCTCGTGGAAGGCCTCCGAGCAGCTCATCAGCGCCACGCGGAGGTCATGCCCGGTGAAGAAGCTGTAGGTGCGGATATGCACGACCTGATCAGGCATTACCGATCCCAGTGAGAGGTCCTCCTCACCGAAGTACACGGTCTGCGACAGCTCGATGACGGTGACTGCACGCGGGATGATCGCGCTGGCGGCACGAATCCACGGCGGGGTGATGCTGTGGCCACTCGGGAAGCTCACGACAGGCTGATAGACGAACGCGACCGGGTTTTGGGCCATCGCGCGCCGGAGATCCTCGAGGTCGGGTCCACCCTCGCGGACCGCCACGGGCAGGGGGACGAGCCCCTTGGCTTCGAGGAGATCGATGACCTTGCCCGGAGCCGGACTCTCGATGGCGACCGCGTCCCCCTCCTTGACGATCGTGTCGAGCGCCATCGCGAGCGCGTCGATGCCACCGTGGCTGCACACGAAATGATCCGGTGCATACGGCCACCGCTCGCGCGCGGCGTCGGCGAGGCCAGGCAGTATCGACTCGCGCTCGATCGACGGTCGTAATAGGTGGAGGGATCGGATGATCGGCTCGCGCAAATCCGGATACGGCAGGTCGGTCGCCATGAACGTGCTGAGGTCGACGACGTTCGACGGGACGGGCCGCGACAGCGGCTCGTAGCGCACGGCGCGATCCGGCTCGACATAGCCGAGTACCCGGGTGCCCCCGCGTCGGCGCGTTTCGATGTATCCGCGTGTTCCGAGCACCTGCCACGCCTGCGCGACGGCCGTGTTGCTCATCCTCAACTCGGCGGCGAGCGCGCGCACCGTGGGGAGCTTGTCGCCGACCTTCAGCTCGCCGCCCCGGATGAGCTGGATGACGACGTCCACGAGGGCGATGGCGGTGTGCAAGGCGGTGCGGGAGACGATGAGTTCGAGAACGCGACGATCTTCGGGATCCGCGTAGTCCATCGATTCCCCCGCTTTATGTTCCTGCACATTGTTCGTTGACCCGCTGTTCACGCCCAGATTACCGTCGGACGCATTCTCACCGCAGGGCGTCCTCGCCTCTGCTCACCCCGTCGACGTCAACCTGGGAGGCACTCATGAAATCCGTTCGGCACGCCGCAGTCGCAGTCGGCCTCACCGTGGGAGTGGTGCTCACGGGGTGCGTCTCCACAGGAGGATCCGCCGAGCCGGAGGAGTCGATCCAGCAGGGCGGGACGCTCACGTTCGCGTCGAGCGCCGACATGCGGGACTGGAACCCGCTGTCGGCGGCGGGCGACAACTCGAGCCAACGGCAGATGCAGATGCCGATGTACCCCCACCCCTTCCTCGCCGATGCCGACGGCACCCTCGAGCTCAACGATGCGCTCCTGGTCTCCGCCGAGATGACCGAAACCGAGCCGATGACGGTCGTCTACGTCATCCAGGACGACGCCGTGTGGTCCGACGAGACACCCATCTCTGCGGACGACTTCATCTACACCCAAGCGGTGCAGGATCCCGACCAGTGCCCCGACTGCAGCGCCGCGTTCACGAGCGGATACTCCGAGATCGAGTCCGTCACGGGGAGCGAGGACGGCAAGGTCGTGACCGTCGTGTTCGAGACCCCCTTCGCGCAGTGGGAGGCGCTCTTCCCCTTCCTCCTGCCCGCACACATCGCGGCGGAGTACGGAACTCTCGCCGAGTCGTTCAACGAGGGATTCAGCAAGAACGTGCCCGCATTCTCGGGTGGACCGTTCATCATCCGCTCCTACGAGGCGGGGGTCTCCCTCATCATCGACCGCAACCCCCAGTGGTATGGAGATCCGGTGCCGCTGGACTCCGTCGTCATCGTCTTCATCGCGGGGCAGGGCGAGCAGGTGACGGCCCTGCAGAGCGGCGAGGTGGACCTCATCTTCCAGAACCCGAGCGTCGACACGCTCGCGCAGATCGAGGCGATGCCCGACGTCGACTACGACATGGGGTCCAACCAGACCTATTACCACATGGGCATGAAGGTCACGGGTGACGTCATGGGCGACGCCGCGCTCAGGCAGGCGATCTATCACGCGCTCGACGTCGAGGACATCAGGCTCCGCACGATCGGCCAGTATGCTCCCGATCACCCGCTCATGCGCAGTGCCGTCTATCTGGTCGACCAGGAGTACCAGGGCGTCTCGGCCTACCGTCCGAACGCCGATGAGGTCGGTGTCGGGGTCGGCGACACCGACGCGGCCATCGAGATCCTCGAGGACGCCGGTTACGAGATCGTCGAAGGCGACCTCATCGGCCCCGACGGCAGCCCGGTGCGGGATCTCGTCTACCTGACGTACGCCAACGACCAGCTGCGGATGGACATCGCCCAGATCGCGCAGCAGCAGCTCGCCGAGATCGGGATCACTCTCGTGATCGACGCGGCGGACAGCAGCCGGTACTCGACCGCTCTCTTCGACGGAACCTGGGACATGATGGTCACGGCCACCGCGCTCGACCTCGGCCCGGTGTCGCTTGAGCCGTGGTACGGGACCGACGGCGCCCGCAACATCGGATTCTCCGACCCCGAGGTCGACCGCCTGCTGGCCGAGGCGGCCGCAGAGCTCGACCCTGAGCGTCAGGTCGAGATCATGAACGAGCTCGACCTGATCCTCCTCGAGGCCGGTGTCGTGATCCCGCTCTTCACGACGCCGCAGATCGCGGCATTCCGCGACACGTTCACCGGCATCGAGGTGATCACCAGCAAGTACGGCATCACGAGCAACATCAACCAGTGGGCGCTCCGGGGATGAGCGGCGGCGACCGCCGCGACCCTCGGATCACCGTGCCCCGCATCTCGAATCGAAAGGTCAGCAGTGTCCGTTGACTTCATTGTCGCCAGCCCGGATGACGCCGTCGAATTCAACGACGCCTATCGGAACATCACCGGCAACGCGGGCTACATCGCCTGCAACAACATCTACAGCCGACTGGTGGTGAAGCAGTGGGTCGACCCGCACGCCTACCCCGATCTCGCGACGCACTGGGAGTGCCTGGACGGCGGTCGGCGTTGGCGGTTCCACCTCAACCGTGCCGCAAGGTGGCAGGACGGTCATCCCCTCACCGCGGAGGACGTGGCCTACACCCACACCGAGGTGCTGAAGAACGGCTACGCGGGGGCTCGACTGCTCCGTGAGGTCGAGCGAGTCGAGGTCGTGAACCGGCACTGCGTCGATTATCACCTCGACGGCCCGAACGGCGACTTCCTGGTGATGATGGGGAACTTCGTCTGGACGCACATCCTGCCCCAGCACCTCTACGCGGGAACCGACTGGGCGACGAACCCGCACAACCACGCGCCGGTCGGATCGGGCCCGTTCCGTCTCGTGGACTGGGTCCCGGGCGAGCAGGTCGTCATGGAGGCCTGGCGGGACTACTGGGGCCCGGCCCCGAGCGTGGACAGGCTCATCATCCGGATCGAGCCGGATCGCGACGAGTGCGTGCGGATGGTCGCTTCGGGGCGGGCGCACTACATCCCTCAGGACACCCTGACCCTCGACAGGGTGCCGTTGCTCGACGACGCGACCGTCGAGATCGAGAAGGTGTTCGGCGAAGGTCCGGGGATGGCCTACCTCGATTTCAACCACCGGCTCCCGATATGGCAGAACCCGCAGGTGCGTCGCGCCGTCGCGCACGCGATCAACAGGGCGGAGATCGGCGAGCTCGCCGACCCCGGGGTCTCGCAGGCATGGGACCACTACCTGCTGCCGAACCGTCCGTGGGCGTTCGACGACACGGTCGCTGCTCCGCCTTTCGATCTCGCCGAGTCGGAGCGGCTGCTCGACGACGGAGGGCTGCCGCGCGACGCCTCGGGGGGCCGAGGCAGGCTGCGACTGTACTACATGGACACCTTCGACGGTCATCGGCCGATCGCCGAGGTGGTGGCGCGCCAGCTCGGCGCACTCGGGTTCGATGTCGAGTGGGAGGGGCTGAAGTCGATCGTCTGGGCTGACGTGATCTCGCGGACCCACGAGTTCGATCTCATCGTCGGAGCGGGTTCGACCGCGCCTCAGCTCATGTCCACGAAGTTCACGTCCACTGGGGCGAGGAACGACGCCGGTCACCGCAATGCGGAGCTCGACGCGGCCTACCGCGCGGCGCGCGAGGCCCCGACCGAGTCCGAGCGGGGGGCGCTGTATCGTGAGGTGCAGCGGATCACCGAGCGAGACACCGAATGGATCCCCCTGTTCTGGTATGGAACGTACTTCGTGCGGAGCGCCGCGTTCTTCGGATGGTGCGACCAGCTGGGGGGGAGCATCCCGTGGTGGCACTTCGGGCGCATGCGGCCGGTCGATGCGGCGCATGGCTGAGGATCGTGCCGCCCGGTCCGTCCGAGCGCGCGGATCAGGGGTGACCGCCGACCGGTGCGGGTGAGCGATGGCACGCTACGTCCTCGGCCGCGTCGCGAGCTCGCTCGTCGTGCTCGTCTTGTCGACGATCCTCGTTTTCATCGTGATCTCCGTCTCCGGCGATCCGCTCGCCGAACTGCGCGACCGTCAGCCCCCGGTGTCGGAGTCGGTGCTCGACGCCGAGGAGGCGCGACTCGGCCTCGACCGGCCGCTCCCGGAGCGCTATGTCACGTGGATCACCGGGCTCGCCCAGGGGGACTGGGGTCCGTCGACCGTCGCGACTCGTGACATCGGCGTCGAGTTGGCGAGCCGCGTCGGGGTTACTCTCCGCCTGGTGAGCGTCGCGGTGGGCATCGCGCTCATTCTCGGCCTCCTCATCGGGACCGTCAGCGGGCTGACCCAACGGCGGCTGTTCGACAATGTGTTCACGCCGGTGACGTTCCTGTTCCTGGCGCTGCCCTCGTTCTGGCTCGCGGTCATCCTCAAGCAGTGGGGCATCCTCGTCAACAGCGCCGTGGGGGCGAACGTCTTCGCGACCGTCGGAGCGAACTCCCCGCAACGCCCGACCGACTTCTGGGGGCTCGTGGCGGACAGCGCTGCGCACCTCGTTCTCCCCACGATCGCGCTCATCCTCATCCATTTCGCCGCGTGGAGCCGCTATCAGCGCGGCTCCATCGTGGACGCGCTCGCGAGCGACCACGTGCGGTTCGCCGTGCTCAAGGGGCTGTCCCGGCGTCGGGTGATCTCCGCCTACGTCGTGCGGCCCTCCCTCGTGCCGTTCGTGACGATCGTCGCGCTCGACCTGCCCGTGCTGTTCTCGGGCGCCGTCATCACCGAGTCGGTGTTCCAGTGGCGGGGCATGGGCAGCTTCCTCATCGAGTCGATCAACCTCCGGGACACGAACGCCGTACTCGGCTGGCTGCTGATCGCCTCGTGCGCCGTCATCGCCTTCAACCTGCTCGCCGATCTGCTCTACGGCCTCATCGATCCGAGGATCCGCCATGACTGACCTCAGGCTCGGGTCCGCCCCGGACGACGAGACGATCCGGCGCTCGGGGCGGGCGTCCGTGATGCTCCGCCGGTTCGTGCGGCACCGCCTCGGCATGGCTGCGCTCGTCGTGATGGCCATCCTCGTCCTCGTCGCACTGCTCGTGCCGCTGTGGTGGCCCTACGGCTACGGCGAGATCACCCCCGAGCTGTCACAGCCTCCGTCTCCTCAGCATCCGATGGGAACCGACACGCTCGGGAGGGACATCCTGGCTCAGGTGCTGCGCGGTCTCCAGCACTCGCTCCTCATCGCCGGCATGGTCACCCTCATCGCGTGCGCGATCGGACTCGTCCTCGGCCTCGTCTCGGGTTTCCTCGGGCGCGTCGTCGACGCGGCGGTCATGCGCCTCGTCGACCTCGTGCTCACGGTCCCCACGCTCGCAGTGGCTGCGTTCCTCGGTTCGGTCGTCGCGGCCGGCGGAGTGTCGTGGATCGGCCTGGCGCTCGTGCTCGGCGCGATGATGTGGCCGCCGATCGCCCGACTCGTGCGCGGCGTGACGCTCACTTTGCGCAAGCTCGCGTTCGTGGATGCCGCGACGGTGATGGGCGCCGGGCGGCTGAGGATCATGTTCCGCCACCTCGCCCCGAACGTCGCGGATCATGTCGTCGTCGCAGGAACGCTCACCTTCGGCTCGGCGATCCTCGCCGAGTCGGCCCTGTCGTTCCTCGGGTTCGGCGTGCAGCCACCCGACACCTCGCTCGGGCTCCTGGTGTCGAGCGGGCAGAGCGCGGTTCTGACCCGCCCGTGGCTGTTCTATTTCCCCGGCGCCCTCGTGCTCGTGCTCGTGCTCTCGATCAACTACATCGGCGAGGGACTGCGCGACGCGGTCAATCCCCGGGCGTCTACGCTCAATCCGCTGCGGCGGGGTCGCGCACGTCCGCGCGCCGGCGCCCCGGAGCCCGGCGTCGAGACGAGCCTGCTGAGCGTCAGCGGCCTGACGGTCCGGTTCGGCGACACGACCGTCGTCGACGACGTGCGGTTTCGGATCGCCCCGGGCGAGGTGCTCGCGATCGTCGGGGAGTCAGGCTCGGGGAAGACGCTCAGCGCGCTCGCGATCGTCGGCCTCCTGCCGCCCACCGCCGAGATCGAGGGGGAGATCCTCTTCCGTGGAGAGAGCCTCGTCGGTCTGTCGTATGCGCAGTGGCAGACGATTCGCGGGAGCAGGATCGCCGTCATCCCGCAGGATCCGTTCACCACGCTCAATCCCGTGCTGCCGATCCTCGCGCAATTCGCGGACGCCAGGCGGATCGACGGCCCCCTCCCCGCGACCTTCCGCGACGACATCGTCGACCTCATGCGCAGCCTCGCCATCAAGGACCCGCAGCGACTGCTCGACCAGTACCCGCACCAGCTCTCCGGCGGGATGCGCCAGCGCGTCGTCATCGCCTTGGCCATGCTGCGCGATCCTGAGCTCATCATTGCCGACGAACCGACCACGGCCCTCGACGTGACAGTGCAGGCGCAGGTGATGGCCACCTTGCAGCTGGCCAGAAAGCGGACAGGGGCCGGAATGCTCTTCATCACCCACGACCTCGCCCTCGTCGCCGGGTTGGCCGACCACGTCGTCGTCATGCGGCAGGGCCGGGTGCAGGAATCCGCAGACGTCTTCACCATCTTCGAGAACCCCGCCTCGGACTACACCAGACAATTGCTCGCTCTCGCGCCGACGATCGCGGCCGACGGGGATCGGCGGGTCAGTGATGAACGCTGAGCCTCTTCTCGAGGTCCGCGACCTCGTCACCCACTTCCGGGCCGGACGAGCGGCGCGTCGGTCGGGCGCCCGCGTCGTGCACGCGCTCTGCGGAGTGAGCCTGCATGTGGGGCGCGGCGAGACGCTCGCGGTCGTCGGCGAGTCCGGGTCCGGCAAGACGACGCTCCTGCGCACGATCCTGGGCCTCGAGCGGAGCACGGCCGGGTCGGTCGTCTTCGGCGGGGAGGTCGTGACGGGCCACGAGCGGGCCGCGCTGGGCAGGTTCCGCGCGCGCGCATCCGTCGTGTTCCAGGACCCCTACGCCTCGCTCGATCCCCGGATGACGGTGGCGGACATCCTGGAAGAGCCGTCGAAGGTGCGGCGTCGGCCGGTCGCTCGCGGTCGCGTGCGTGAACTCCTCGAGCTCGTGCGGCTGCCCGCCTCGAGTGCCGGACGGTTCCCGCACGAGTTCTCGGGGGGTCAGCGGCAGCGTATCGCGATCGCCCGTGCCCTCGCGCTCGAGCCTGAGATCGTCGTGCTCGATGAACCGGTTTCGGCGCTCGACGTCTCGGTGCGGGCCGGGATCGTCGAGCTGCTCCGCGAACTCCAGCAGGATCGTGGCGTCTCATACCTCATGGTGTCCCACGACTTCTCCGTCGTCGCGGAGCTGGCACAGCGGACCGCGGTCATGCATTCCGGACGGGTCGTGGAGGAGGGCGCGACCCGCGATCTCCTCCGATCGCCGCAGCACCCTTACACGCGGCAGCTCATCGCCGCGATCCCCGTTCCCGATCCGCGGATCGCCCGGCGACTCCCGCTCGAGCCGTTCGAGCCCGCGAGCTGGCCGGTGCCAGCATGCCCATACGGCGACGCCCGCTGAGCCGGTGCGGCACGCACGCCGCCCACCCGGGCTCGACGTGCGGGTCGGGCTAGCGCACCGTCTTGTGGCTCGTGATCTGCCCGGTGTCGAAGCCGAGCAGGTGCAGGCCGCCGTGGAAGCGGGCGTGCTCGACCTTGATGCAGCGGTCCATGACCACCGTGAGCCCCTTCGACTCGCCGTAGTAGGCGGCCTCCTCGTTCCAGATGCCGAGCTGCACCCAGATGGTCGGCGCGCCCACCGCGACGACCTCGTCGATCACCTGCGGGATGTCGCTGCCGCGGCGGAACACGTCGACGATGTCCGGCACGACGGGCAGCTCGGCGAGCGAGGCGTACACCGGCTGCCCGAGGATCTCGGTCGCGTTCGGGTTGACGAAGTAGAGCTCGTAGTCGCTCGACTGCTGCAGGTAGGTGGCGACGAAGTACGACGACCGTGCCGGGTTGGGCGAGGCGCCGACGATCGCGACCGATTTCGCGCGCCGCAGGATGCCGAGGCGCTCCTGGGCGCTCGGCCCGGTCCAGGTGCGCTTCGACCGCAGCAGTCTGGCGAGCGGCGAGTCGGAGGGGAGGGAGCAGGAGAGCCCGTTCTGCAGGTTGACGGTCTCGAGGTTCGGGGTCTCGAGGTCGGGGGCTTCGGCGACGGCGGTCATGAGTTCATTCTCCCTTCACCGCGATGCTCAGCGCACGGTCGAGGTCGTACAGGATGTCGTCCGGATCCTCGATGCCGACCGAGATGCGCACCAGGCCGGGCAGCACGCCCGCGTCGAGCAGCTGCTGCTCGGTGAGCTGCGCGTGGGTCGTGGACGCCGGGTGGATGACGAGGGTCTTCGCGTCGCCGATGTTGGCGAGGTGGCTCGCGAGCTCGACCGACTCGATGAAGCTCTGCCCGACGGCACGCGAGTCGCGGCTCGCGGTGCCCTTCACGCCGAAGCTGAACACCGCGCCCGGGCCGGCAGGGAAGTAGCGCTGCGCCCGTTCGTGGTGCGGATGCGTCGGCAGCCCCGCCCAGTTCACGAACTCGATGCGGTCGTCGGCCGCGAGGAACTCCGCGACGATCCGGGCGTTGTCGACGTGCGCCTGCATCCGGAACGGCAGCGTCTCGACCCCCTGCGCGAGCAGGAACGCCGAGTGCGGCGCGAGCACCGGGCCGATGTCGCGCAGCTGCTCGGCGCGCAGCCTCGTGAGGAACGCGTACTCGCCGAAGTTGCCGTGCCAGTTGAGTCCGCCGTAGTGCGGCACCTCCACGTCGAACAGCGGGAAGCGCTCGTTCGCCCAGTGGAAGCGTCCCGACTCGACGACGACGCCGCCGAGGGTCGTGCCGTGGCCGCCGAGGAACTTCGTGGCGGAGTGGATGACGACATCCGCCCCCCACTCGATGGGCCGGTTCAGGTACGGCGTCGCGACCGTCGAGTCGACGATGAGCGGCAGGTGATGGGCGTGCGCGACCTCGGCGAGGCCTTCGAGGTCGGCGATGTCTCCGGATGGGTTGGTGATCGACTCGACGAAGATGAGCTTGGTCTTCTCGGTGATCGCCGCGGCGTAGTCGGCCGGGTCGGTGCCCGTGACGAAGCTCGTCTCGACGCCGAAGCGGCGCAGCGTCACGTCGAGCTGGGTGACGGAGCCGCCGTACAGGCTCGAGGCGGAGACGATGTGGTCGCCGGCGCCCGCGAGCGAGGCGAAGGTGATGAACTCGGCCGAGAGCCCGGATGCCGTGGCGACCGCACCGAGGCCGCCCTCGAGCGAGGCGACCCGCTCCTCGAAGGAGGCGACGGTCGGGTTCGCCAGGCGGGAGTAGATGTTGCCGTACTTCTGCAGCGCGAAGCGGGCCGCGGCATCCGCGGTGTCGTCGAAGACGAAGGCGCTCGACTGGTAGATCGGCAGGGCGCGCGCCCCGTGCACGGCGTCGGGGATGTTGCCGGCGTGGATGGCGCGGGTGCGGAAGCCCCAGGCGTGGTCGGCGCCGTGCTCGGGACCGTGGGCGGGGGAGACGGGCTGCTCGGCGGCGTCGCGGTTCGGCATCCGTTCAGGCTACCCGGACACCGGACGTGTTGCGGTCTGTTGCAACGGGCGCGCGCGACTCGCGGTCAGATCCAGGTGCGGAACCAGTAGTGAATCCACATGAACCACATGGGAATCGGCTGGCCCGTCCACATCGGCCAGAAGAACACGGAGGCCGCCACGACGACGCCGAGGTACACGCCGACGGTGATGAGGCCCGCACGCCGGCGGGGGGTGGGGTCGCTGCGCGAGCCCGCGACGGCGGTGAGCGCGGCGGTGAGCGCGAGCACCATGAACGGCTCGAAGGCGATCGTGTAGAACTGGAACGCCGTGCGGTTCAGGGAGAGCAGCCACGGGAGGTAGCCCGCGGCGATGCCGGTCAGGATGAAGGCCTCCGTCGCGACCGGCCGGCCACGGCGGAGGCCCCGCACGACCCGCACGCACAGGTAGCCGAGCGAGGCGGTCGCACCCCACCAGATGAGCGGGTTCGCGATGTCGAGGATCGCCGCCGCGGTCCCGTCGCCGAAGTCCTCGTAGTACATGCTCGTCGGGCGGATGAGCAGCAGCCAGCTGAGCGGGTTGGCCTGGTAGGAGTGCGGGGTGTCGAGCCCCGCATGGAAGGTGAGGATCGCCGCCTGGTAGTGCCACCAGTTCTGGAACACCGTCGGCACCCAGGAGAGGAGGCCGTCCCAGGCGGCGCCACCCCCGGACTCGATCCAGTGCCGGTAGTAGCCGCCGTCGCTCGCGAACCAGCTCCACCAGCTCGCGAGATACCCGACAAGGGCGAGCGGCACGAGCAGCACGAAGTTGACCGGACCCTGGCGCAGCACCGCCGCCGTCCCCCAGGCCGGGATGCCGGCCCGCTTGCGCAGGAAGACATCCGCGACGACGGTGTAGATGCCGAAGATCGCGAGGAAGTAGAAGCCGTTCCACTTGACGCTCGCGGCGCATCCGAAGGCGAGGGCCGCGGCGATGAGCCACGGACGCGCCCACAGCACCGGGCCGTGGCCGAGCGGCTGCGCGGCGGCGCGACGGTCGGCGACCCACGCGTCGACGCGGCGGGCGACCCAGTCGCGGTCGATGAGCACGAAGTAGGCGCCGAGCAGCGCGAAGAACGCGACGGCAGTGTCGAGCAGCGAGACCCGGCTCATGACGATCGCGTTGCCGTCGATCGCCATGAGTCCGCCCGCGAGCACGGTGAGGGTGGTCGAGGCGAAGAGGCGCCTCGCCACGAGCATCGTGAGGGCGACGAGCAGGATGCCGACCACGGCGATCCCGATGCGCCAGCCGAACGCGCTGTCGGTGCCGAACAGCGCCATCCCGCTCGCGATGATCCACTTGCCGAGGGGCGGGTGGACGATGAACGAGCCGTCGGTGAGATAGACGTCGGGGTCGCCGGCCTCGAACGAGGCGTTGCCGTCCGTGGGCCAGCGCGCCTCGTAGCCGAGGTGGGAGAGGGTGTAGGCGTCCTTCACGTAGTAGGTCTCGTCGAACACGATCTGGTGCGGCTGGTCGAGCCCGATGAGCCGGGTCGCAGTTGCCACGGCGAGCACCAATGCCGGGCCGCCCCAGTCCCATGCGCGGCGGATGCGCGGGTCGGCGAGCCGACGCTGCCAGAGCTCGTCGAGCCGGGAACCGGTCGGCTCGGGCGGGGGCGGGGCCTCGTCCCCGTGGAGCGCGCGCTCGAACTCGGCCGCGCGCGCATCCATGTCGGCATCGTAGCCGCGCGTTGCTGCGGCTTTGCTGGTGCCGACAACATGGTGAATCGTCGTTCTCGACCCGCGTTGGCGCCCGAAAGTGCGTTTGATCCTGCAACTGGCACGCGACGGGGGAGGATGGGCGGGTGATCATCCTCGCGGCGACGCCCATCGGCAACCTCGGCGACGCGTCACGGCGGCTCGTGGAGGCGCTCGAGAGCGCGGAGGTGATCGCCGCGGAGGACACCCGCACGACCGTGCAGCTCCTGCGCGCGCTCGGCATCGAGAACCGGCCGCGGCTCGTGGCGCTGCACGAGCACAACGAGAACGCTCGTGCGGCCGAGCTCGTCGAGCTGGCGCGCGACGGCGAGCTGCTCGTGCTCTCGGATGCCGGCATGCCGACCGTCTCCGACCCCGGCTTCCCGCTCGTCGCGGCTGCGGCATCGGCCGGGGTGACGGTCACCGCGATCCCCGGACCGAGCGCGGTGCTCACGGCGCTCGCCGTGTCGGGGCTGCCCACCGACCGCTTCTGCTTCGAGGGCTTCCTCCCGCGCAAGGGCCGCCCCGCCGCGCTCCGCCCGCTCGCCGGCGAGCAGCGCACCCTCGTCTTCTTCGAGTCCCCGCACCGCATCGGGGAGGCGCTCGCCGACCTCGCCGCCGCGTTCGGCCCCGAGCGCCGCGCCGCGGTGTGCCGCGAGCTCACCAAGCTGCACGAGGAGGTCGCGCGCGGCACCCTCGCCGAGCTCGCCGAGCGCTTCGCGGACGGCACCCGCGGGGAGCTCGTCATCGTGGTGGCGGGGGCCGCGCCCGCCACCGCCTCCCTCGACGACGCGCTCGCGCGAGTGCACGCGCTCACGGCATCCGGGGTCCGTCTCAAGGACGCGACCGCCGAGGTCGCCGAGGCGACCGGCCTCAGCCGCCGCGAGCTCTACGGGGCCGCGCTGCGCCCGCCGTCACGCACCGAACCGCGCAACTAGACTCGTCGGCATGCCGTCCGGCGAGAGCTTCTTCATCACGACTCCCATCTTCTACGTCAACGACGTGCCCCACATCGGCCACGCGTACACGGAGGTGGCCGCCGACGTGCTCGCGCGCTGGCACCGGCAGGCGGGCGACGACACCTGGCTGCTGACCGGCACGGATGAGCACGGCCAGAAGATCCTGCGCACCGCGGTCGCGAACGGCGTCGAGCCGAAGCAGTGGGCCGACCAGCTCGTCGAGTCGGCCTGGATGCCGCTGCTGAAGACGATCGACATCGCCAATGACGACTTCATCCGCACGACAGAGGCCCGCCACGAGGATGCGGTGGCCCTGTTCCTGCAGAAGCTGTACGACGACGGCTTCATCTACGCGGGCGAGTACGAGGGCTACTACTGCGTCGGCTGCGAGGAGTACAAGCAGCTCGACGACCTGGAGACCCCGGAGGTCGGCGAGTACCTGGGCGCGCTCGTCTGCCGCATCCACTCGCGTCCGGTGGAGATCCTCAAGGAGAAGAACTACTTCTTCCGCATGAGCCAGTTCGAAGACGCCCTGCTCGACCTCTACGAGACGCAGCCCGACTTCGTGCAGCCGGAGAGCGTCCGCAACGAGATCGTGCAGTTCGTGCGTCAGGGTCTCGCCGACCTGTCGATCTCGCGGTCGAGCTTCGACTGGGGCATCAAGGTGCCCTGGGACCCGAGCCACGTCGTGTACGTGTGGTTCGACGCGCTCCTCAACTACATCACCGCGGTCGGCTACGGCACCGACGAGGAGCGGTTCGCGCGTCGCTGGCCCGCCTACCACCTCGTCGGCAAGGACATCGCCCGCTTCCACGCCGTCATCTGGCCCGCCATGCTCATGGCCGCGGGGCTGCCGGTGCCGCACAAGGTGTTCGGCCACGGCTGGCTTCTCGTCGGCGGCGAGAAGATGTCGAAGTCGAAGCTCACCGGCATCGCCCCCGAGCAGATCACCGACACTTTCGGCTCGGACGCCTTCCGCTACTACTTCCTGCGCGCGATCACCTTCGGCCAGGACGGCTCCTTCAGCTGGGAGGACCTCTCGGCCCGCTACCAGGCCGAGCTCGCCAACGGTTTCGGCAACCTCGCCTCGCGCGTCGTCGCGATGGTCGGCCGCTACTACAGCGGGGTGCTGCCCGCGCCCGCAGGGGAGACGGATGCCGACCGCGCCGTGCGGGCGACGGTCGCCAAAGCGGTGGCGGATGCGGATGCCGCGATCGAGCGCTTCGCGATCCACTCTGGCGTCGCCGCGATCTGGACGATCGTCGATGAGCTGAACGGCTACCTTACGGAGCAGCAGCCGTGGATGCTCGCCAAGGACGAGGCGCAGCGGGCGCGACTCGGCACCGTGCTGTACACCGCGGCCGAGGGGCTGCGTGCGCTTGCGGTGCTGCTCGCGCCCGTCATGCCGCAGGCGACGGCGAAGCTGTGGTCGGCGCTCGGCGCCGAGGACGCGCTCGGCCCGCTCGCCGGGCAGCGCATCCGCGAGGCGGGCGCGTGGGGTGTGCTTCCGGCCGGGTCCGTCATCCGTCCGCTCGAGGCGCTCTTCCCGCGCATCGAGGAGACCCCCGACGCGGGAGCCGCGTGAGCGACGCGTTCCTGCGCGCGAGGGAGGCCCCGGACGGGCCTCCCCGGGACTACCCGCCCCTGCCAGAGGCGCTCGTGGTGCCTGTCTACGACAACCACACCCACCTCGATCCCTCGGTCGGCTCCGGGCGGCCGGTGGGCGAGCCGCTCGACTACCGCGAGCACCTCGACCGGGCCTCCGCCGTCGGGGTGAAGGGGGTCGTGCAGGTCGGCACCGATCTCGCCACCTCGCGCTGGAGCGCGGAGGTCGCGGGCGTCGAGCCGCGGGTACTCGCGGCGGTCGCCATCCATCCGAACGACGCCCCCGAGCTGCTCGCGGCCGGCCTGCTCGACGAGCACCTGGCTGGCATCGACGGGCTCGCCACCCGTCCCCGCGTGCGCGCGGTCGGCGAGACCGGGCTCGACTTCTTCCGCACCCGGGACGAGGCGGGCATCGCGGCGCAGTACCGTTCCTTCGAGGCGCACATCGAGATCGCGAAGGCGCACGGCCTCGCGCTGCAGATCCACGACCGCGACGCCCACCGCGAGGTGCTCGCGACCCTCGACCGCGTCGGCGCGCCCGACCGCGTCGTGCTGCACTGCTTCTCGGGCGACGCCGAGTTCGCGAGGCTCGCGACGGAGCGCGGCTGGTATCTCTCCTTCGCGGGCACCGTCACCTTCACGAACGCGCCCGCCCTGCGCGCGGCGCTCGAGGTGATCCCGCGGTCGCGCATCCTCGTCGAGACGGATGCGCCCTATCTCACCCCGACGCCGTTCCGCGGCCGGCCCAACGCGCCGTACCTCATCCCGTACACGCTGCGGGCGATGGCGGCGCACCTCGGCACGGATGCGTCGATGCTCGCCGCGCAGATCGCCTCGACGACGGAGGAGGTCTACGGCCACTGGGACGACGAGCCGGTCGACGCCCCGCCGGGGCCCTTCGAGGCCCGAGCGTGAGTGCCCTGGCCACGCCCGCGGGCCTGCCGGATCCGCTCGGCCTCCCGAATCAAGGACTTGCGCATCCCGAATCAAGGATGCGGCGTGACCGGTGGGGCGCACGTAGACGCATGAGGTCGAGCCGGGTCGGCAACTCCTTGATTTGGGATGCGCGACTCCTTGATTCGGGACAGGACGAGGGGGGATGCGCCGCGTGAGCGGGCTCCTGGGCCCCGCCGAGATCCGCGACCTCGCCGAGTCCCTCTGGCTGCAGCCGACGAAGAAACTCGGTCAGAACTTCGTGGTCGACGGCAACACGGTGCGCAAGATCGTGCGCGCCGCGGCGGTCGCCCCCGGTGAGCATGTCGTCGAGGTCGGTCCTGGGCTCGGTTCGCTCACCCTCGGGCTGCTCGAGGCCGGATGCCGGGTCACGGCGATCGAGATCGACCGCCGGCTCGCCGAGCAGCTGCCGCGCACCGTCGAGGGGATACGGCCGGGCGCCGCGCTCGAGGTGATCGCCGCGGATGCGCTGCACGTCACCGGCGTGCCGGGGGAGCCGACGGCGCTCGTCGCCAACCTGCCCTACAACGTGTCGGTGCCGGTGCTGCTGCATCTGCTCGAGGTCGTTCCGAGCCTCGCGAGCGCCCTCGTCATGGTGCAGGCGGAGGTCGGGCACCGGCTCGCCGCCGCGCCCGGCTCGCGCGTCTACGGCTCGCCGAGCGTCAAGGCGGCCTGGTACGGCGCGTGGTCGATCGCGGGCACCGTCAGCCGTCAGGTGTTCTGGCCCGTGCCGAACGTCGACTCGGTGCTCGTCGGCTTCCGCCGCGGCGAGCTCCCCGGGACGGATGCGGAGCGCACCGCGACCTTCGCCCTCGTCGACGCGGCCTTCAACCAGCGCCGCAAGATGCTGCGTCAGGCGCTCGCGACCCCGCTCGGCGGCGCGTCCGCGGCATCCGCGATCCTCGAGGCGGCGGGCATCGACCCGACCGCGCGCGGCGAGCAGCTCGCCGTCGGTGACTACCTGCGAGTGGCGCGGACCGCGCGGTAAACGGTACGTTCCACCTCCCGTAGGGTGGAGCAATGACCACCTCCGGGCGCGCATCGGTGCACGTCAAGGCGCCGGGGAAGATCAACGTCTTCCTCAAGGCGGGTGCGATCGACGACACCGGCTACCACGACGTCGCCATCGCGTATCAGGCGGTGTCGCTCTACGAGGACGTGCGCGTGTTCGACGCCCCCGACTTCTCGGTCGAGGTGGCGGGCCCGGTGGAGCTCTCGCGCGTGCCGCTCGATGGCGGCAACATCGCCATCACGGCGGCCAGGCTGCTCGCGGCGCGCACCGGCTACCCGGGCGGCGCCCACATCCGGATCGAGAAGCATGTGCCGGTGACGGGCGGCATGGGCGGCGGGTCGGCGGATGCGGCGGCCACGCTCGTCGCGTGTGACGCGCTGTGGGGCACCGAGCTTCCGCGCGAGGACCTGCTCGAGCTCGCCCGCAAGCTGGGAGCGGATGTCCCGTTCGCGCTTACCGGCGGCACGGCCATCGGCACGGGTCGCGGCGACGAGCTCTCGCCCGCGCTCGCGCAGGGCACCTTCCACTGGGTGCTCGCGCTCGCCGACTTCGGGCTGTCGACGCCCGCCGTCTACGCGGAGCTCGATGAGCACCGCCGACGTCACGCGCTCGACATCTTCCCCGCCGACCCCCGCCCCTTCGTCGACGCCCGCGTGCTGCACGCGCTGCGAGCGGGCGATCCGCACATGCTCGCCGAGGCGCTGCACAATGACCTTCAGGCGCCCGCGCTGCACCTCGAGCCCTCTCTCGCCGAGGTGCTCGAACTCGGCGAGCAGAACGGGGCGCTCGCGGGGATCGTGTCGGGGTCGGGTCCGACGGTCGCCTTCCTCGCCGCGGATGTGGATTCGGCGCTCGAGCTGCAGGTGGCCCTCTCGGCCGCCCGACTCAACGTCGTGCGGGCCACCGGGCCCGTGCACGGCGCCCGCATCGTCGGGGACTGAGCGCGCTCCCCCTCAGCTTTCACCGCGCTCCCTCGGCGGCAGGGTGGCCTTGGCGACCTCCGCCTCACCCGCCTCGCGATGCAGAAATGCAGGAGATTCTGCGTTCGCCCCAGCGTCTACGGGCTTCTCGGGGTGGCGCGCCGGATATCTCCTGCATTTCTGAGTCAGGCGCTTCGGTGAGGTGCAGCCAATAAGCCTCGATATGATGACTTAATCATGCCATTCAGCCAGGGGGAGCGCCCGCTCTACGAGGTGAAGGCCGGCCTCTTCAAGGGGCTCTCGCATCCGTTCCGCATCCGCCTGCTCGAGCTGCTCGCCGACGGCGCGGAGCACAGCGTCGCCGAGCTGCAGGAGGCGACCGGCCTCGAGGCCTCGCATCTCTCGCAGCACCTCGCCGTGCTGCGCCGTCACCGGCTCGTCGCCTCCGACCGCCGGGCGAGCCACGTCTACTACCGCCTCGCGCACGCGGATGTCGCCGAGCTGCTCGCGGTCGCCCGCCGGCTGCTCGCCGAGATCGTCGCCGCCGATGGCGCCAGGATGGCCGACGTCGCCGCCCTGCCCGAGCTGCCGCGATGAACGCCCTGCACACCGTGCGGCGCCTGCTGCCCACGCCATCCGACTACTCCCCGCTTCGGCGCAGCTGGCGCGCCGACCTGCTCGCCGGGCTCACGGTCGGCATCGTGGCGCTGCCGCTCGCGCTCGGCTTCGGCATCTCCTCGGGGGCGGGAGCCGAGGCGGGGCTCATCACGGCGATCGTCGCGGGCGTCGTGGCCGCGGTGTTCGGCGGCTCGAACGTGCAGGTGTCGGGCCCGACCGGCGCCATGGTGGTCGTGCTGGCCCCGATCGTCGCGAGTCACGGCGTCGGCGCGGTCGCGCTCGTGAGCGTCTTCGCGGGCGTCGCGGTGCTCGTCGCCGGGGCGCTGCGGCTCGGGCGCGCGGTGTCGTTCATCCCGTGGCCGGTCATCGAGGGCTTCACGCTCGGCATCGCGGTCATCATCTTCCTGCAGCAGCTTCCCGCGCTCGCCAGGGCGGATGCCGCGGCCGCCGCCCACAGCAACGTCGTCGTCACGGCGGTGACGGCTCTCGTGAACGCCGATCCGCTCTACCTCGCGTGGGCGCTCGGAGCCGTCGCGCTCGTCGCGGCGTGCATGGTGCTGCTGCCGAAGCTGCACCGCGCGATCCCTGGCTCGCTCGTCGGCATCGCGCTCGTCACCGTGCTCGCACTCTGGCTGCCGACCCCGCTCGCCGACATCGGAGTGCTGCCGCACAGCCTGCCGACCCCGGCCATCCCGCCTCTCGACCTCGGCACGCTGGGAGAACTCGCGCTGCCGGCGCTCACGGTCGCGGCACTCGCCGCGATCGAGTCGCTGCTCTCGGCCCGCGTCGCGGCATCGCTCGCCGACACCGGCCCCTACGACCCCGACCGCGAGCTCGTCGGCCAGGGTCTCGCCTCCGTCGCCGCGGGCCTGTTCGGCGGGATGCCGGCGACCGGGGCGATCGCCCGCACCGCCGTCAACGTCCGCTCGGGCGCGAAGACCCGCGTCGCGGCCATCGTCCACGCCCTCGTGCTGTTGCTCGTCGTGCTCGTCGCGGCGCAGCCGGTCGGGCTCATCCCGCTCGCCGCGCTCTCCGGTGTGCTCATGGTGACGGCCGTGCGGATGGTGCATGCCGCGACCGTGCGCAGCATCCTGCGGTCGACGCGCGCCGACGCGCTCGCCTTCGTCATCACCGCGCTCGTCACGATCTCGGTCGATCTCATCGTCGCGGTCGTCATCGGGATGCTCGTTGCCGGGGTGTTCGCGATCCGCGGCCTGTCGCGCGCGACCGGGGTGACGCGCGAGCCGATTGCCGGGGAATCGGTCGACGGCGACGAGCGCATCGCGATCATCCGGCTGGACGGACCGCTGTTCTTCGCGGCCGCCGATCGGGTCTTCGAGACGGTGACGGCGCTCGATCACGTCTCGGTCGTGATCCTGCGGATGTCGCAGCTCGAGCTCGTCGACGCGACGGGGGCGCACGTGCTGAGCGAGATCGTGCAGCGGCTTGAGGCGCGCGGCAGCACGGTGCTCATCAAGGGGGTGCGCGAGGGGCACATCGAGCTGTTCCGCACCGTTGGGGTGCTCGGTGCCTTGCGCCACCACAAGCACCTCTTCACCGAGTTGCCCGCGGCCATCGAGCACGCCCGCAGTCACGTCGCGCGGGAACGGGCCGCGGGCTGACGAGGCAGTTCGCGAAGCGCCCGCGGTTCAGCGCTCTGGCTCGCCCCAGACCTTGCGGGTGAGTGCCGCGACGTCGCGGTCGAGGTGTTCGATCTTGGTCTCGACGGTGTCGAAGCGCGCGTTCATCTCGGCCCGGAGGCCGGTCATCTCGCCACGGAGTCCGTCGGCCAGGGACGTCATGGTGCGCATGAGCAGCGTGGTCGTCAGTGTCAGGCCCCCCAGCATGGCCGTCGCAAACAGACCGATGACGGTCCAGATCTGCGGGTCGTTCACGGGGTCCATCCCTTCATTGTGCCGCCCGTGCCCCGATGTTGTCAGGTCGTGGGTGGCCCGGGAAGCGCCCCGCAGCGATCGGTGGAGAGGTCGCTGTGCCTCAAGTTGTGGAGGAGCGGCTATCAACCGAGGCTGAAGCCGCCGTCGCTCGTCAGCACCTGTCCGACGAGCCAGCTCCCCGCGGGCGTCGACAGCCACGCGATGAGTTCTGCTGGGTCCGACGGCGCCCCGAATCTGCCGAACGGGGTCGTCGCCAGGAACGAGGTGAGTTCATCCAGCGGCCGATCTGTCGTCTCCGGATCCAGATATCCGGTGTTGACCGGCCCCGGGTTCACGGTGTTGAGGATGACGCCGAGTTCGAGAAGTTCTGCCGCAACCGATGAGGTCACCCCGGCCAGGGCAGCCTTGCTCGTGGCGTAGGCGATCTCGCCCCTCATCGGGCCGTGCACCTGCCCTGACGTCATCCAGAACACGTGACCACGGGGTTCGGCGAACGGCTTTCCGCCCGCGATGCGTTCGCCAGGGCGACGAACCGCCTCGCAGGAAGGCGCCTTGCGGCGGGCGAACTCAGCGGTGAGCAGCAGCGTCGACCGAGTGTTGACGTTCCAGAAGGCGTCAAGTCCGTCCGGCGTCAGGTCGAGGATGCTACCGTCGCCACCGCTCTTGGCGTGGTTGCAGACGAGAATGTCCACCGACCCGGTGAGGGTTGCCGCGCGATCGAAGACGGTGGTGACCGAGAGCACGTCGGCGAGGTCTGCGGCGAG
Source organism: Protaetiibacter sp. (assembly GCA_047605085.1). Lineage (GTDB taxonomy): Bacteria > Actinomycetota > Actinomycetes > Actinomycetales > Microbacteriaceae > Homoserinibacter. Next base: position 12,501 of record JASGGJ010000010.1, on the reverse strand, counting down.
ATCGTCGGCGACCGCATCCTCGGCGAGGCTCGCCCGGATCCCGTCGCGCACAGCCCGTAGATCGTCAGCGCCCCAGGGCTGTGCGAGGTCGTGGTCGCGATGGTGCTGCGTGACCACGTTGGCGCCGAGAGACGCGAGCTTGGTCGTGACGGCGAAGCCGATGCCCCGGCGACGAGAAACGCCGGTGATGAGAGCGGTCTTTCCGCTCAGAGGACGAACTGCATGCATGTGTGAACCCTTCGGCAACGCCACGACGCGGCGTGCGGACGTGAGAATGAGGGAGTTCACCGGCACTGCATGAACGCGATGATAGCGGAAGGGCGCCGTCGTGCGTCGAGGCGGTTCGCCAGCGCCCATGGATGAGCGCCCGGGGTTCAGCGCTCTGGCTCGCCCCAGACCTTGCGGGTGAGTGCCGCGACGTCGCGGTCGAGGTGTTCGATCTTGGTCTCGACGGTGTCGAAGCGCGCGTTCATCTCGGCCCGGAGGCCGGTCATCTCGCCACGGAGTTCGCCGCGGAGGCCGGTCATCTCTCCGCGGAGCCCGTCAATCGCGGAGGTCATCGCTCGCGTCAGGAGCGTCGTCATCGCGGTCATCCCGCCGAGCATGATGGCCGTGAAGACGCCGATGATCGTCCAGATCTGCGGTTCGTTCACGAGTCCCATCCCTTCATTCTGCCGCCCGTGCCCCGATGCTGTCAGGTCTTGAATGGTGCGGGAAGCGCCCAACCGCCATCCGTGGAAAGGCCGCTGTGGCTGAGACTGGGGAGGAGCAGCCGTCGATGCCCGCCTAGGCTCGACGGGTGGCACACCTGCTCGGCGCCGAAAGCATCTCGCTCTCCTTCCCGACGAAAGACGTCTTCGACGACGTCACCGTCGGGCTCGACGAGGGCGACCGCATCGGCGTCGTCGGCCGCAACGGCGACGGCAAGTCGACGCTCCTGCGCATCCTCGCGGGCCGTCAGCATCCGGATGCGGGTCGCGTCACGGTGCGCGGCGGCATCCGCATCGGCATGCTCGACCAGTCCGACAACCTCTCCGACGACGAGACCGTGCACCACGCCGTCGTCGGCGACCGCGCCGAGCACGAGTGGGCGGGGGACGCGAAGGTGCGCGACGTCATCCGGGGGCTGCTCGGCGAGCTGCCGTGGGACGCGCGGATCGGCGAGCTCTCTGGCGGCCAGCGTCGTCGCGTGGCGCTCGCGGCCCTGCTCAGCCGCGACTGGGACGTCATCCTCCTCGACGAGCCGACCAACCACCTCGACGTCGAGGGCGTCGCCTGGCTGGCGGCGCACCTCACCGCCCGATGGCCGAGACGTCAGGGCGGGCTCGTGGTCGTCACCCACGATCGCTGGTTCCTCGACGAGGTCTCCACCGACACCTGGGAGGTGCACGACGGAGGCGTCGAGCACTTCGAGGGCGGCTACGCGGTCTACGTGCTGCAAAGGGTGGAGCGCGACCGGATGGCGGCCGCATCCGAGGCGAAACGGCAGAACCTGTTGCGCAAGGAGCTCGCCTGGCTGCGGCGCGGTGCCCCGGCGCGCACGAGCAAGCCGAAGTTCCGCATCGAGGCCGCCAACCAGCTCATCGCCGACGTGCCGCCCGTGCGCGACAGGATCGCCCTCGAGAAGCTCGCGACCGCGCGGCTCGGCAAGGATGTCGTCGACCTCGAGGGCGTCTCGGTCGCCTTCGACGGGCGAGAGGTGCTGCGCGAGGTCACCTGGCGCATCGCGCCGGGGGAACGAACCGGAATCCTGGGTGTCAACGGAGCCGGCAAGTCGACGCTGCTCGGGGTCGTCGCGGGCACGGTGGCGCCGTCGTCGGGGAGGGTGAAGCGCGGCACGACGGTCAAGCTCGCCATGCTCGACCAGCGCCTCGCCGAGCTCGACGACATCGCCGACGACCGGGTCGCGGATGTCGTGGGCCGACATCGGGCGAGCTACCGCGTCGGCGGGGGAGCCGAGCTCACTCCGGGCCAGTTGCTCGAGCGGCTCGGCTTCTCGTCCGCGCAGCTCGCGACGCCCGTGAAGGACCTCTCGGGCGGCCAGCGGCGGCGGCTGCAGCTGCTGCTCATCCTGCTCGACGAACCCAACGTGCTCATCCTCGACGAACCGACCAACGACCTGGACACCGACATGCTCGCGGCGATGGAGGACCTGCTCGACTCCTGGCCGGGCACGCTCATCGTCGTCTCGCACGATCGCTACCTGATCGAGCGCGTCACCGACCAGCAGTACGCGATGCTCGACGGACGGATGCGACACCTTCCCGGCGGCGTCGACCAGTACCTCCAACTGAGGCGTCAGTTTGCGTCGGGTGAGGAGGCCGCCGAGCGACACGAAGTGACGCCTCATGGCTCTGCCACGAGTGGCCTCAGCGGCGCCGAGCGCCGCGTGCTCGAGAAGGAGCTCGCCTCGCTCGAGCGGCGGATGCGCGTCGCCGAGGCGGGGCTGGGTGAGCTCGATCTGCAACTCGCCACGGCATCAGGGGATGACCCCTACGACAAGCTCGCCGGTCTCGTCGCGCGTCGCGACGAGCAGGCCGCCCTCGTCGCCGAGCTCGAGGAGCGCTGGCTCGAGGTGGGTGAGCAGCTCGAGGGTGCCGAGCACCGGTGACGCGGGCCGCCTCAGCGTGCCGCGACGAACCGCGGCGGCGGGCCTTCGATCCGGGCTATCGCGATCTTCACCTCGACGAGCTCGTGCTCCATCGCCGTCATCCGTTCGGTGAGCCTCGCTTCGACTGAGTCGATCCGTTCGGTGAGTTTCGTCTCGACCGAGTCGATCCGTTCGGTGAGTTTCGCCTCGAGGGCGTCGGCTCGCGCGGTGAACTTGGCGTCGAGGGAGTCGAACCGGCTTGTGTGCTTCGCGTCGACCGCGTCGATCCGCACGATCAGGCGCTCGAAGCCGGCGTCCATCCGGCGGATCAACCAGCCGAAGCACGCCGCGAAGCTCGCCAGCACGCCCACGACGCTGAGGATCGTGGTGAGGGTCTCGGTCGACACGTACACACTGCCATTCTGTCCCGCCGGGCGGCGCGAACTCCATTCATTCTGCGTCGGTCGCGGCGTCGTGCGGCGAGTTCCACGGAGATCTCCGGAGAACGTGCCCTGCCCCACCTTGTGAAGGAGAGGACTCGATCCCGCCGACGCGCTCAGAGCCGACCGGATGCCTTCAACGCGAGGTAGTGGTCGGCGAGCGCGGGCGGCAGCTCCTGCGGGGCGCCCGTCACGACCTCGCCGCCGAGCCGGCGGATGGCGGCCGCCACCCGCGTCGCGTCGAGCAGCGCCCGTTCCGCCGCCGCCGCCCGGTAGACCTCGTCCGAGGCCCCGCGCTTCGCGGCCGCCGCGATCACATCCGGATCGGTCACCGAGGCCACGACGACCGTGTGGCGCCTGGTGAGCTCGGGCAGCATCGCGAGCAGCGGCTGGGCGGCGCCCGGCGCGTCGATCGTCGTGAGCAGGACGACGAGCGCCCGGTGCGGGGTGATCGAGCGCACGAGGCCCGGGACGCCGTACCAGTCTGGCTCGATGAGCTCCGGTTCGATCGGGGCCAGCACCTCGACCATCCGCGCCAGCAGCTGGGCGCCCGTCGCCCCCTGCACCCGCCCGCGCACCCGGCGGTCGTAGACGGCCAGATCGACCCGATCGCCGGCCCGCGTCGCGAGCGCGGCGAGCAGCAGACTGGCCTCGAACGCCGTGTCGAGACGCACCTCGTCGGCGATCCGCGCCGCCGCGGAACGACCAGAATCGATGACGAGCACGATCCGCCGGTCCCGCTCCGGACGCCAGGTGCGCACCACGAGCTTCGCCCCGCCGCCCGCGGGGTCCCGCCGCCTCGCCGTGGCACGCCAGTCGATCGAGCGCACGTCGTCGCCGCGCACGTACTCGCGCAGGCTGTCGAACTCGGTGCCCTGGCCGCGGATGAGCAGCGAGGTGCGTCCGTCGAGCTCCCGCAGCCTCGCGATCCGCGACGGAAGATGACGCCGGGATGCGAACGGAGGCAGCACCCGCAGCTCGCCTGGCACGCGCAGCGTGCGCTGCCTGGCCACCAGGTGCAGGGGGCCGGTCGAGCGCACCGTCACCCCGGCGGCGCGCAGCTGCCCCCGTCTGCTCGGCGTCAGCACCGTGCGGATCGCCCGCCGCTCGCCCGGCGGCACCGACACCCGCTGCCGGGTGGGGCGTGCACCGGCCGACGGCTGCCAGGCGTCCCGCAGCACCCCGCGCACCGTGCGGCGTCCGCCGTTGACGATCACGAGCGAGGTCTCCACCGGCTCGCCGAGCCGCGAGCGCGGCGGCACCTCCCGGCTCACCCGCAGCGCCGCGGGCGAGCCGGCGAGCAGCAGGTCGACGAGCCCGCCGAGGCCCAGGAGAGCGAGCCACACGCCGAACCCGGGCCAGCCGCCGAGCAGCACGACGGGGACGGCGCCCAGCGCGAGCACCGCAACGAACCAGCCGGAGATCGCCATGGCTCAGATGGGGACGCGGACCTGCTGGATCACCGAACGCAGCACCGCATCCGGCCCGACCCCTTCGAGCTCCGCCTCCGGCCTCAGCTGGATGCGGTGCCGCAGCACGGGCAGCGCCATCGCCTGGATGTGGTCGGGCGTGACGCCCGGAGCTCCCGTGAGCCACGCCCAGGCGCGGGATGCCGCGAGCAGCGCCGTCGTGCCGCGCGGGCTGACGCCGAGCCGCACCGAGGGGCTCTGCCGGGTGCCGCGGGCCAGGTCGACCGCGTAGCCGAGCACGTCCGCGCTCACCGGCAGCCGGGCCGCATCCGCCTGCGCCGCCTGCAGCGTCGCCGCATCCAGCACGGGCGTCACCCCCGCCGCCGCGAGGTCGCGCGGGTCGAAGCCGCCCGCGTGCCGCGAGAGCACCTCGACCTCCGCCTCGCGGGCCGGCAGCTCGAGCACGAGCTTGAGCAGGAAGCGGTCGAGCTGCGCCTCCGGCAGCGTGTAGGTCCCCTCGTACTCGATGGGGTTCTGGGTCGCGGCCACGAGGAACGGCACCGGCAGCTTGCGGGTCACCCCGTCGGCCGACACCTGCCGCTCCTCCATCGCCTCCAGCAGCGCCGACTGCGTCTTCGGGGGCGTGCGGTTGATCTCGTCGGCGAGCAGGATGTTGGTGAACACCGGCCCCTCGCGGAACTCGAACGCGCCGGTCTTCGGGTCGTAGACGACCGAGCCGGTGATGTCGCCAGGCATGAGGTCCGGCGTGAACTGGATGCGCCGGGTCTCGAGCGAGAGCGAGCGGGACAGCGAGCGAACCAGCAGGGTCTTCGCGACGCCCGGCACGCCCTCGAGCAGCACGTGCCCGTTCGCGAGCAGGGCGATGAGCAGGCCGGTGACGGCGCCGTCCTGCCCGACCACCGCCTTGCCGACCTCGTGGCGGACCCGCGACAGCGCGTCGCGCAATTCGGATGTGGTGGTCATGTCGTCCATTCTCGTGCGTCGATCGGGGGTCGTGAGGAGGTGGTGAGCGGGTCAGCCGGGACGCACCGCGCCGGCGAGCTCTCGCTCGAGCCGCAGCAGGGCGTCGGAGAGCCCCACGAAGGCGTGGTCGTCACGGGCGGCCGCGCTGCGCAGCAGGAAGTCGATCGTGCCAGGATCGCGTCCCGTCGCCTCGGCGGTCGCCGCGATGATCTCGTCGGCGGACGCCGTGCGCGGCAGCCCCAGGGTGCGCGCGAGCCGGGCGAGGGTCGCGGCGCGCAGGGTCGCGAGGGCGTGGTCGCGGGCGCCTCCCCGCTCGTACAGCCTGGCGCGGCCCTCCATCGTCTCGCTCGAGCGCACCTCGACCGGCAGATCCTCGACGACGACGGGCCCCATCCGGCGTCCTCGCCAGAACGCGGCGGCGACCCCGACGAGCAGCAGCAGCACGACGAGCGGCAGGTACCAGTCGGCCTGGTGGGCGGCGAGGCTGTTGCTGTCCTCGAAGGCGTAGTCGTCGACGTCGGGCTGGTACCAGACGAGCCGAGGCTCCTCGCCGAGCAGGCCGAGCGCGAGGGCCGCGTTGCCCTCCTCGGTGATGTGCTCGTTGCTGAGCACCTCGCCGAGCCCCAGCACGGTCATGGTGTGGGTGGTGTCTCTCAGCTGCACGAGCGAGTAGTCGCCGCCCGATCCGAGGCAGCGCACGGCGGTCTCGGGCGCCAGGTACGCGTCGCCGTCACCGCTGACCCGCGCGGCGCGTTGCACGGCGGGCAGCTCGCAGTCGGCCGCGAGCTCGCCGCCGCCGAACCCGGCGTACTCCACCCCCGGGGTGAGCGCCGCGAGGGCGGGATCGGACGGCTGGATGAGCACGAAGCGCTGCGAGCGGCGCAGCAGCTCCTGGTAGGCCTCGTCGGTGAGCACCCACCAGTCGTCGTCGACGACGAGGGTCACCTGGGTGCCGTCGCCGAGGGCTGACTCGGTCTCCCAGAACGAGTGGGTGACGGTCACGTCGACGCCCTGCTGCTCGAGCACCTGGGCGAGCGCCATCGCGCCGTCCGGTGTCGGATCCTCGGGCGAGCGCAGGTGCTCGCCCACCTGCGAGTCGCGTCCCGCCGCCCACACCGCGACGATGCCGAGCAGCACGACGACGCCGATCGCGATCCACAGCACCATGAAGCCGATCCGGCGGCGGGACGCGGCGGATGCGGTGCCCGCTTCAGGGGGAACGCTCGCCTCCGCCGGGGCCTGGGTGGTGCTCACGGCTCGACCCTCGCGAACGGGGTGACCAGCTCGCTCGCCGCGTCCGGCGCGTCGAGCCGCGGACGGCTGCGGAGGATCGCGGCATCGAGCCCGGCGAGCCGCGCGTAGCGCTCGCGGTCGCCTGGTTCGCCGAGGTAGCGCACGGCGTCGAAGTCGTGCGCGGCTCGCTCGAGGGCGGCGGCGTGCTCGGGCAGCGGCGTGGCGGCTCGGCGCGCGACGTCGTGCGCGGTGCTGCCTGGCAGGGTCGACACGAGGGTGCGCTCGTGCAGCGATCGGGCGATCGCGCGGAACCGCTCGGCGATCGCCTCGCCGTAGCGTCCGGCGGCCGCTGCGGCCTCCGCGTCCCGGCGCATGGCTGCGGCGTCGCGGAGGTCGTCGGCCTCGAAGAGCTCCTCGCCCTGGATGCGGCTGCGGGCGCGCAGCCGTGGGACCCCGAACACCAGGAACGCGACGACGAGCACGGCGATCCCGGCGATCACGAGTACCACCGTCCAGCCTGGCACCGTGTTCGCGCCTCCCAGCGAATCGAGCAGCCGGTCGAACCAGTCGAAGAGGTCGTCGATCCACCCCGGCCGTTCGATCCCCGGCCGTTCCTGATAGCGCGACTTCGCCAACTCCTCCTCGAGCAGGCGCCTGGCGTCGTCGCGACCGGGTTCGACGGGCACGTCGAACGGGATCCGGCTCATCCCCATGCGGTCCCCCTGGCTGGCGCGGTCGCCGACGGCCGGATGTCCGAGCGGGCGATGTCGGCGGGAGGCCGGAACGGGTCGGCCTCCTCGGGATCGAAGCGCGTCGTGGGCCGCCGCCGCTCCATGAACCGGGTGAGCTCCAGGTCGAGGCCCTCGCGGCGCATCCGGAGGTCGAGGTAGAGGATCGCGTCGGTCGAGGTCGTGACGACGAGCCCGATCGCCCCGATGACGGCCGCGACGACGCCCGCGACGACCTCGCCGACCGCGGTGACGGCGAGGTAGTCGCCGATGTCGCCGTTGCCCGCCAGGATGCCGGTGAACCACTGCGCGATGAGCTGCACGGGCACCGCGACGAGCATCGCGGCGAGCCAGATCATCGTCCAGCACAGCAGCCGGATGCCGAAGATGCGCCAGAAGCCGCCTCGGGTGAGCCGCCACGAGCGCGCGATGCCCGCGCCGAGTCGCAGCCGCTCGACGACGAGGGCGGATGGCACGAGGGCGAGCTTCGTCCCGAGCCAGCCGAGCAGCACCGCGATGCCGGCGCCGACCGTGAAGCCCGTGAGCACGCCGAGCCCGGGGTCGGCCAGGGCGACGGCCCCGATCAGGGCGACGCCGATGCCGCCCAGCACCGCGCAGGCGAGGGTCACCATCGCCGTCCACGCCACGAGGGGCGCGCGGATGCCAAGGGTGCGCCGGCGGAACCCGCCGGGGGTCAGGCGGCGGCCGACGACCGCGTGCGCGACGTCGATCGCCGACACGCCCTGCTGCAGCACGCCAGCCCCGATCGAGAGGCTGCGCTCGATCACCCAGCCGAGAGCGCCCGCGCCGAATGCGGCGAGCCAGGCGTAGAGCGCGTCGGCTCCGACGCTCGACCCGCTCGTCATGAGCAGCGGGTCGACGACGAGGCGGGCGAAGGCGACGGAGCCGCCGGTCGCCGCGAGCGAGACGACGATCGCCGGGCCGAGGGTCACCGCGGGGTTGTGGCGCAGGGCGCGGAACGCCCCCGAGAGGATCTGGCCGAGGGTGAGCGGCCGCAGCGGCAGGAACGGCTCGCGCGCGGGCGGTGTCCACACCGGGGCCGGGAAGGCGCCGGTGAACTCCGTCACGCGATCCCCTTCCTGTGCCGGACTGCTGTTGCCCATGCTTCCACATCCCGGGGGATGAATGGAGTCCCGCTCGGAATTCGCCTGTCATTAACCAAGTTAATGAACTATGTTATCGATCGTGACGATCGAGGAGGACGCGAAGCGATTCCGCGTCGAGGTGCTGCGTCTGGCACGCCGCATCGGGGAGGTGCGCATCACCGAGGTGGTCAGCGACACCCAGTTCGACCTGCTGACGCACCTGCACGACCACGGCTCGGCGACTCCGGGCGAGCTGGCCCGCAGGGAGAGCGTGTCGCCACCCGCCATCAACCGCACCGTGAACGCGCTCGAAGCGGCCGGACTCGCGCGTCGAGCCGGAGACCCCGGCGACGGCCGCCGCATCATCGTCGAGGTCACCGAGACCGGCCACGCCCTCGTCGACGAGACCCGCAGCCGCAGGAACGCGCGGATGCGGGCCGAGTTCGCCCGCCTGACGCCCCAGGACCGTGCCGCGCTCGTACGGGCCGCCGCGCTCATGTCCGAGATGCTCCGAGGGTGAGCGCCCCGGAGCCCACGGCCACCGGCGCGATCGACGTGGTCGGCGGGGGCATGTTCCGCGCCCTCCGGACGCGCAGCTTCCGCCTGTGGTTCTTCGGCGCCCTCGCCTCGAGCCTCGGCGCCTGGATGCAGGCGACCGCGATGGGCTGGGCCGTGCTCACCGAGCTGAGCGACGGCGATGCGGCCGCCATGGGATTCGCCGTCATGCTCCAGAGCGCCCCCGTGCTGGCACTCATCCCGGTGGTCGGCACCGTCGTGGACCGCTTCGACCGCCGCACGATGCTGTACATCACGAGCGGTCTGCTGAGCGCGCTCGCCCTCGTGCTCGGCTCGCTCCTCGTGCTCGGACTGCTCGAGCTGCCTGGGATGTTCGTGTTCACCGCGTGCTGGGGTGTCATCATGGCCTTCGACCAGCCGCTGCGACAGTCGTTCCTCGGCGACATCGTGCCCCGCGACAAGCTCGTGAACGCGATCAGCCTCAACTCGGTGCAGTTCAACGTGGCGCGCCTCGCGGGGCCCGCCCTCGCCGGTGTGCTCATCGCGGTCGTCGGCTCTGGCTGGCTCTTCATCGTCAACGCGGGCTCCTACCTCGTGCTCATCGTCGCGCTCGCCCTGATGCGCCGGGCCGAGTTCGTCCCGCGCCTGCGCGACTCGGCGAGCGCGAGCATGATGGCGGCGGTGCGCTACGTGCGGCACCGTTCCGACCTCCTGCTGCTGCTCGGCATCGTGCTCATCACGAGCGCCTTCGCGAGCCAGTTCCCGATCTACGCCGCGGCGATGGCGGTGAGCTATCACCAGCCGTCGTGGGCGTTCGGCCTCGTCGCCTCCTGCTACGCGATCGGATCGCTCACCGGCGCCTTCTTCCTCGCGCGGCTCAGGGTGGTGCGGATGCGCCGCATCGTCTTGTTCGCGGCGCTCGTCGCGATCGCGACGGCGGTCTCCGCGCTGATGCCGAGCTTCTGGGGCTACGCGACCGTGGGCGCCGCGTGCGGCTTCGCGATCGTCACGCTCATGGGAACCGCGAACGCCTACATGCAGGCGCACACCGATCCGATGGTGCGGGGCAGGGTGCTCGTGATGCACACCGCCAGCCAGATGGGAGGTGCCCCGTTCGGCGCCCCGATCATCGGCCTCGCGGCGAACCACTGGGGGGCGCGCGGTTCCGTCCTCCTCGTCGCCGCGATGGCGCTCGTCGCATCCCTCGTCGGCATCGTCTGGTACCTCTCGACGGGACGGATCCGCCGCTCGGACGAACGCCGTTTCCGGCTCTCGCTCGACGCGACCCGTCCCATCACGCTGCCCGCCTCCGGCGAGTAGCGCGGCGCGTCTCTCAGCTCACGGCGTCAGGCCGAGCGCATTGCGGTGCGATGACGGCCTTCACCGAGTCGGGCACGTGCTTGGCGAGCATGATCGCGTCGGCGGTCTCGTCGAGCGGGAAGCGGTGCGTCACGAGCGAGGCGACGTCGACCCGGCCGCTCGAGACGAGCTCGATCGCGGTCGGCCAGGTGTGGGCGTAGCGGTTGACGAGCCCGATCGTGAGCTCCCTCACGTTGAGCCGCGACAGCGCGAGCGTCACATCCTGCTTGGGCATGCCGACCATCGCGGCGCGACCGTTCGTGCGCAGCCGCCACAGCCCGTCCGCGAGGGCGGCCGGCGCGCCGGAGCACTCGAGCAGCACGTCGAAGTCGGCCTCGGTTCCCTCGCCCGCGCGCTCGGCCTCGAAGCCGAGTTCGCGCGCCATGTCGAGGCGGAACTCGGCGATGTCGGTGACCGTCACCGAGCTCGCGCCGAAGGCCCGCGCCACCTGCGCGGCCAGCAGCCCCACCGGGCCTGCGCCCGTGACGAGCACCCGGTCGCCCGGCTCGAGCCCCGCCCGTCTGCACGCCCAGATGCCGACCGAGAGCGGCTCGCAGAGCGCGCCCTCCTCGTACGACATCGAGTCGGGGATCGGGAACAGCTGCCGCTCGTCGATCGCCATGCGCTGCACGAGCGAGCCGTCGTAGGGCGGGGTCGCGAAGAACACCAGATCAGGGCAGAGATGGTACCGGCCCGCCATGCAGTCGCGGCAGTCCCGGCACGGCGTCCCCGGCTCGATCGCGACCCGGTCCCCGGCCTTCACCCGTGTCACCTCCGGCCCCACCGCGACGACCTTCCCGGCGCACTCGTGCCCCAGGATGATGGGTCCGTCGACGATGTAGTCGCCGATGCGCCCGACGGTGAAGTAGGCGGTGTCCGAGCCGCAGACGCCGACCGCCTCGAGCTGCACGACGGCGTCGCGGTCGCCGGGCACGGGCTCGCCGATGTCCCGGATCTCGATGCGGCCGGGTTCCGGCATGACGGCGGCGAGGTTCGGCATGGTGCTGGTGCCTTTCAGCGATGGGTGGAGCCGCGGAGCACGAGCTCCGGCTGGATGTAGTCGACGACCCGGCCGGGCTCCGCGGTCCCGTCGAGCAGCTGCAGCATGCGGGTCGACGCCCGCCTGGCGACCTCGACGGACGGCAGGCGCAGCGTCGAGAGCGGGGGGTCGAGGAAGCGCGAGAAGGGGTAGTCGCCCCATCCGATGACGAGGACGTCCTCCGGGATCCGGATGCCGCGCTCGCGGAGCGCCGTGTAGAGGCCCGGGGCGAAGTAGTCGTTTCCGACGATGAACGCGTCGGGCCGGCGCCCGCTGTCGAGGAGCTCGCTCGTGACCCGGTAGGCGTCCTCGCCGCGCCAGAGCGAGGCGCCCCGCATCGTGCGCCGCGACGGCACGAGCAGGATGTTGTGGGAGTCGAAGGCGATGCCGTGGCGCTCGAGCGCGTGGCGGTATCCCGTGACGCGGTGGGCGACCGTCGAGATGCGCAGATCCTCCTCGATCACCAGGATGTCTCTCGCACCGCGCTCGATGATCACGTCGGTGGTCATGCGCCGGCCTGCCTCGTTGTCGTTGGAGTAGAAGTCGACGTCGAGCTCGGGCACCTCGCGCGCCGCGAGCACGAGCGGGATGCCGGCCTTCTCGATGACTGACCAGGGGTTGCCCCTGCCCTGCACGGGAACGCCGATCACGCCGTCGACCCCGGCGCGGAGCGCCGTGTCGACGGCCGCCCGCTCACGGTCGGGATCCTCGTCGGAGAGCAGCAGCATGAGGGCGTAGCCCGCGCCGATGGCCTGCTCCTCGATCTCGCTGACGAGGTCGTTGAAGAACGGGTTGGCGAGGTCGGTGACGATGACGCCGATCGTCTTGCGGGAGCCGAGCACGAGTGACCGGGCGTGCACATTGGGGACGTACCCGATCCGTTCGGCCTCCGCCTTGATGAGCGCGCGGGTGGAGGCGCTCACCCCCGGCTTGTCGTTGAGCGCGCGAGAGACGGTGTTGACCGTGAGGCCGAGTGCCCCGGCCACATCCTGCAGCGTGCGACGCCGCGGCAGCTCCGTTCTGCGCACCATGCTGACGCCCCGAAGGCTCCTTCTACTCCTTGAGCTCGAGGTAGATGCGGAGCATCGGAGCCTCGT
>JASGGJ010000009.1:0-39141 GCA_047605085.1 Protaetiibacter sp. | reverse complement strand
TCTACTCCTTCGCGAACAGCTCGGCGCAGACGCTGCGCTGGAACCTCGTGTTCGCGCACGTCGTGATGAGCGGCATCCCCCTGCTGCTCGCCTTCGTGTTCGCGCAGAAACGCGTCATCGGCGGGCTCACCGAGGGGGCGCTCAAGGGATGACCCATCAGGGCGGACGGTACTCGACACGGAAGGACGGGGCATGGATCGGCTAGCGGGCAAGGTTGCGGTCGTGACGGGGGTGGGACCGGGCATCGGCAACGCCATCCCGAGGGCGTTCGCGCGCGAGGGCGCTGACCTCGTGCTGGTCAGCCGCGGCGGCGCGGCGCTCGAGCGGACCGCCTCCGAGGTCGAGGCGCTCGGGCGGCGGGCGGTCGCCGTCATCGGCGACGTCGCGGAGGAGGACACCTGGCGTCGTGCCGACGAAGCCGCGATGGCCGCCTTCGGCGGGGTCGACGTCGTCGTGAACAGCGCGGCGACGGGGCACTTCGGCAACATCCTCGAGATCACCCTCGAGGAATGGCACGAAGCGCTCGAGGTCAACCTCACGGGCGCCTTCCACAGTTTCCGCACCTTCATCCCCCGGATGGCGGCCCGCGGCGGCGGCAGCTTCGTGAACGTCACCTCGATCAACAGCATCATCGCCAACCCGCGGATCGTCGACTACGCCACGAGCAAGGGCGGCCTCAACGCCCTCACCCGCAACATGGCGCTCGACTTCGGGCTCCAGGGGATCCGGTTCAACGCCATCGCCCCTGGCGCGATCTTCACACCAGAGGCGGAGGCCGAGCTCGACGAGCTCGAGCGCGAGACGATCCGCGACGGCTACCCCATCGACCGCTGGGGCGTGCCGGACGACATCGCCCACGCGGCCGTGTACCTCGCCTCCGACGAGGCGTCGTTCGTGACGGGCGTCGTGCTGCCGGTCGACGGCGGGCTGACGATCGTGACCCCGGAGGCGTCCACGCGCACCTCGTTCCGCGCACGGTGGCGGCCAGGGACGGTGAGGATCCACCATGACTGAGCCCCCCATCGCGATCCTCGCCTTCGACCACCGCGCGGAGTTCTCGAGGTCGGTGTTCGACCGCGACCCCGAGCAGCTGTCGCCCGCCGAGTTCGCGATGCTGAGCGAGGCGAAGTCGCTCGTCTTCGAGGGTTTCCTCGCGGCGCTCCCGCGGCTCGGCGAGGTGCAACCGGGCATCCTCGCCGACGAGGAGTTCGGCGGGGTGGTGCTGGAGCGCAGCCGGGAGCGGGACTTCCTGCTCGCGCTGCCGGTCGAGCGCGCGGACCAGGAGGTGTTCCGGTTCGACTACGGTGACGACTTCCTCGAGCACATCACGCGCTACGCGCCCGACTACGCCAAGGCGCTCGTGCGGATCAGCATCCACGACGAGGCCGGCTCGATCCGCCTCCAGCTGTCGCGGCTGCGGCGGCTCTCTGACGCGCTCGCCGAGGCGGGGATCGGCTTCATGTTCGAGCTCGTCGTGCGGCCGAGCGGCCGCGAGCTCGAGCAGGTGGGCCTCGACACCCGGCGCTACGAGGACGAGTTGCGCCCGGAGACGATGCGCGCGACGATGCGGCTCGTGCAGGAGGCCGGCATCGCCGTCGACGTGTGGAAGCTGCAGGGCATCGCGACCCAGGCCGACGCCGAGTCGATCGCGGAGCAGGCCCGCTCGGCCAACCCGGACGCGCGCTGCATCGTGCTGGGCGGCGCGGCCGACCCGCGCCGCGTCGACGACTGGCTCGACGTCGCGGCCTCGACGCACGGCTTCGCGGGCTTCGCCTTCGGCAGGAACATCTGGCGCGACGCGCTGCGCGAGTGGAGCGTGGGCGCGGCGTCCCCTGACGAGGTGGTCTCTCGGGTCGCGCGCAGCTACCTCGACTTCACGGGCGCCTACCTGGGGGCGACGTCGCGGCCGTGAACGGATTCTCCTGGCCGGGCCGTGCCGCGCGGGGCGGCGCGCCCGACGCCGACCTCGGCATCGCCGCCCAGACCATGGCCGCCGACCTCGTCACCCGCGGCGACGGCTGGGAGCGGGGCAGCCGCTCCGTGCTGCTCGCCAACGACCGGGTCTCGGTCGAGGTCGTGGTCGACCGCGCGCTCGACCTCGCCGGCGCGCGCGTCGACGGCATCCCGGTGGGATGGCGCTCGCCGACCCCGATCGTGGCGCCGTGGTTCGTCGAGCAGCGCGGCTTCGGCCCGCACCGCGCCTTCTTCGGCGGGCTGCTGACCACGGGCGGCCTCGACCACATCGGCGCCCCGGCCACGGCGTCCGCCGAGCGCTTCGGCTACGCCGCGCGCGAGCTGGACGAGCTGCCCATGCACGGGCGCCTGAACGGCAGCCCCGCGGTGCTGCGCGGCTACGGCGTGGATGCGAGCGACGGCGGGATGCGGGCGTGGGTCGCCGGCGAGGTGCAGCAGGTGGCCGTGTTCGGCGAGAACCTCGTGCTCGAGCGGCGCATCGAACTGCGCTTCGGCGAGACGCGGGTGCGCGTCGAGGACCGCATCCGCAACCTCGGCTACGCGACGAGCCCGCTCGCGCTGCTCTACCACGTCAACGCCGGCTGGCCGGTCGCGGCGCCGGGTGCGCTCATCCGGGTGCCGGGGCGCGCGGAGCCGCTCGAGCCGCTCGAGGCGCCGGACCGCGACGAGCTGGAGCGCATCCGGCTGCACGGCGCCGGCGGGGGTCGAGCCCGCGCGGCCGTCACGAGCCGGCTCGCCGACGACGAGGTCGTCGGGATGCGGGTGGACTGGGACGCCGCGGTGCTCCCGACGCTCGTCGAGTGGCGGCTGCTGCGCGGCGCGGGGCACTACGCCGTCGCGCTCGAGCCGACGACCTTCCGCCCCGAGGGCGCGTCGCCCGTGCTGGAGCCCGGCGAGGCCGTCGATGCGGGCATCGGGATCGAGCTGGTTCACGAGCGGGTGGACCCGGACGGAGAGGAGCGGCCGTGAGGGCCCTGGTCAAGACCGGCGCGGAGCCCGGCGACATCGAGCTGCGCGAGGACCGCGAGCCGGTCCCGCTGCCCGCGTCCGGGCACGCCCGGGTGCGCGTCGCGGCGTGCGGCATCTGCGGCACCGACCTGCACATCCTCGACGGCAGCTACTCCTCGCGGCCCCCGGTGACGATGGGCCACGAGGTCTCCGGCACCGTCACCGAGCTGAGCCCCGACGCGGATCCCGCCTGGCTCGGCGCCCCGGTCGCGCTCGAGACCTTCTTCTCGACCTGCGGCGTATGCGGCTTCTGCCGTTCCGGGCGCCCCAACATGTGCGACGCGCGCGTCTCGATCGGCTCGGGCGCCGACGGTGGCTTCGCCGAGTCGATCGTCGTCCCGGTGACGAACCTGCACCGCCTGCCCGTGGGCCTGCCGGTCGAGCTCGGCGCGCTCGCCGAGCCGCTCGCCTGCGTGTGCCAGTCGCTCTTCGACCCGGCGCCCGCCGTGCTCCCGGGCGACCGGGTGCTCGTCATCGGTCCCGGTGCCGTGGGCCTCCTCGCGGCACAGCTCGCCCGCGCGGCTGGCGCGGCGGTCGTCGTGTCCGGCACCGAGCGGGACGCCGCGCGGCTCGCGATCGCCGCAGGGCTCGGCTTCGCGACCGCGGTCGCCCCCGTGACGCGCGACTCGCTGCCCGAGGGGTGGGCAGCGGGCCCGGATGCCGTCGTCGAGTGCTCCGGAAGCGGCGCCGGGATGGCCGCAGGCCTCGAGCTCGTGCGCAAGCGCGGTCGCTACGTGCAGATGGGCCAGACCGGCCGCGCCGTCGAGGTGCCGCTCGCGCTCGTGTCCTTCAAGGAGCTCACCATCACGGGCGGCTTCGCGAGCACGCCCGCGTCCTGGACGCGCGCGATGGCGCTGCTCGAGGCGGGCGCGATCGAGCTCGACGCGCTCGCCACCCACCGCCTCGGCCTTCGCGACTGGCGCGAGGCGTTCGACGCGACCGCCCGCGGCGAGGGCGTCAAGTACCTGCTGTCGCCGGAGGGCGGCACCGACGGAGGGAAGCGATGAAGCTCGGATACAACACCTGGTCGATGCCGACCCTCTCCTACGAGGAGAGCGTCGCGCTGCTCGCGGGCCTCGGCTTCGATAGCCTCGAGCTGACCGTGTGCGAGGGCTGGCCGACGGACGCCGTGCTCGCGCCGGCCGGGCAGGGCGCCGTGTGGCGGCGGATGGCCGACGACGCGGGCATCGACGTGTCGAGTGTCACGGCCAACGTCCCGATCATCGTCGACGACGGGGCGTGGCCCGCCGTGCTCGAGCGGCTCGTGCGCTCCTTCGACCTCGCGGCCGAGCTGCAGCACCCCGGCCAGCGGATGCCGGTCAGCCTCGGCGCGCTGCTGCCGATCGAGCCGGGCGCCGGACACCGCATGCCGGAGGGCGGCGACGCCCTCTGGGAGCGGCACCGGCGGCTCATCGTCGACCGATTCGGCGAGCTCGCCGAGCGGGCTGCCGCGCGCGAGGTGCGCGTCGCGCTCGAGTCGCACGTCGGCGCCGTCGTCTCGCGCCCCGAGCGCGCGCTCGCGGTGCTCGAAGGGGTCGGCAGCGAGCACCTCGGCCTCAACCTCGACATCAGCCACTACGACGTGCAGGGCATGGACGTCCGCGAGGTGGTCCGCCAACTGGGGCCGCACGCGATCGTGAGCGAGGTGAAGGACGAGCTCGGCGTCGAACCCGACTTCGAGTTCCTGATCCCGGGCGAGGGCGCCTTCGACTACGCG
This sequence comes from Protaetiibacter sp., assembly GCA_047605085.1. GTDB lineage: Bacteria > Actinomycetota > Actinomycetes > Actinomycetales > Microbacteriaceae > Homoserinibacter. The sequence continues at coordinate 34,442 of JASGGJ010000009.1, read as the reverse complement.
GGCTTCGTGCGCGCGATGGACGAGGCCGGCTACTCCGACAGCATCGCGGTCGAGATCAGCGTCATGCGCCAGAACAGCGCGATCCGTCCCTTCGACCCGGTCGAGGCGGCGAGGCAGTCCTACCGCGTCCTGTCGGATGCGTTCGAGAAGGCGGGGGTCGTCCGGCCCGTCCGCGATCGTCACGAGGAGGAGACACGATGAGCACCCTGAGATTCGCCCTGATCGGCTGCGGCGGGATCGGCGGCGTCCACGCGGACGCGATGGCCCTGATCGACGAGATCGAGCTCGTCGCGGTCTGCGACGTCGACGAGTCCAAGGCCCGCGCGGTGGCCGAGGCGCACGGCGGCGCGGCCGTGTTCACCGACTACGAGCGGATGCTCGACGAGGTGCGGCTGGACGCCGTGTCGATCGCGACCGACCACAAGAACCATGTCGCCCCCGCGCTCGCGGCGATCCGGCACGGTGTCCCGGTGCTCGTGGAGAAACCGCTCGCCAACTCGCTCGTCGACGCGCACGCCCTCGTGACCGCGGCGGAGGAGTCGGGTGTCACCGTCGGCGGCATCTTCCAGCGGCGCTTCTTCCCCTCGGCCCAGCGCATGCACGCGGCGATCGAGGACGGCCGGATCGGCCGCATCGCCGCCGCCGAGTGCATCGCGCACCTCGGCCGCGACAAGGCCTACTTCGACCTCGCCGACTGGCGCGGCACCTGGCGCGGCGAGGGCGGCGGCGTGCTCATGAACCAGGCGATCCACATGGTCGACATGCTGCTCTGGATGCTGGGCCGCCCGGTGGAGGTCTACGGCCGCTGGAACCTGCTCAAGCACGGCGACTACATCGACGTCGAGGACGTCGCGAGCGCCGTCGTCTCCTTCGAGGGCGGCGCGCTCGCCACCATCCAGGCGGTCACGACCTTCGAGAACGGCATGGCGACGAAGGTGCCGTCTGAGCTCACCGCGCACCAGGCGCCGGGCTTCCGCCTCGCCGTGCACGGCACCGCCGGGCACACGGTCGGCATGCTCGAGTCGCCAGAGGGCGCGCAGGCGGTCACCGATCAGTGGACCTTCGACGGCGAGGACGGCCTCGTCGTCGAGTGGGAGCAGGCCGAGGGCGGCCGGAGCGGCTTCCCCGGGTTCCACTCCGACCAGCTCCGCGACTTCGCGCTCGCGATCGCCGAGGGCCGGCAGCCGACCGTGACCGTCCAGGACGCCTTCCGCGCCCTCGAGGTGGTCAAGGCCGTGTACCTCTCGGAGTCGCGCCACGCTCCGGTGGCCCTGCCGATGTCGGCGGAGGACCGCGCGGAGGCCGACCGCGTCTCGAGCGGGGAGGCCGGATGACGGGCATCGGCCCGGTCGCGCTCGTCACGGGCGGCGGCACGGGCATCGGCCGCGCCGTCGCCGAGCGGCTCGTCGCGGCGGGCGCCGAGCGGGTCTACCTCAACTATTCGCGCTCCGCGGATGCGGCCGAGGAGGTCGCGGATGCCCTCCGCGCCCGGGGCGCCGAGGTGTCCGCGATCCGCGCCGACATCGCGGACGCCGCCGCGGTGCGCGGGATGCTCGCGCGCATCGAGGCGGAGGCGGGGCGGCTCGATCACCTCGTCAACAACGCGGGGGTGACCGAGCTCATCCCCTTCCCCGACCTCGACGCGGTGACGGCCGAGGTGTGGGAGCGGTTGTGGCGGGTCAACGTGCTCGGCACCTTCGAGGTCACGCGCGCCGCCGCCGGATTGCTGCGTGCCGCCGAGGGTTCGGTCGTCAACATCGCCTCGATCGCGGGACGCCGGGCCGTCGGCAGTTCGCTGCCCTACGGGGTCACCAAGGCGGCGGTCGTGCAGCTGACCCGTTCGCTCGCGGTCGCCCTCGCGCCGCGGGTGCGGGTCAACGCGATCTCGGCTGGCACCGTCCGCACCGGGTGGCACGACCGCCTGGTGGGGGAGGAGGCGGCCAGGAAGAAGGCGGAGGCGGAGGCCACGGTCGTGCCGCTCGGGCGCCTGGCGGACGCGGGGGACATCGCGGAGGCGGTCGTCGCCGTGCTCGGGCTCGGCTTCACGACGGGCGAGGACATCCTGGTCGACGGCGGCAAAGGCCTGCTGTACTGAGGCCATGACGCGCGTCCTGGTCGGCTCCTACAGCATCCCGTCCGAGTGGACGGGCACCCCCTACGGCCACGGCGCCGGGATCACCTCGGCCCGGCTCGAGGGCGGATCGCTCGTGCCAGAGGAGGGCGCCCGCTGGGAGGTCAACCCCTCGTTCCTCGTGGCGGACCCGGCCGCCGGGCTGCTTTGGGCGATCACAGAGCCCGAGCACGGCGGCGAGGTGCTCGCCTTCGCGGCCGACGGCACCGGGCTGCCGGCAGGCGAACCCGCGCGCTTCGCGACGGGCCGCGACGCGCCCTGCCACCTCACGGTCACCCCGGGGCTCGTGCTCGTGAGCCACTACCACGGCGGCGCCGTGTCGGTCATCGGCCGCGGGCCGGACGGGCTGCCGTCCGCCGTGCTGGACATCGTCGAGCCGCCCGCCGCGGGGGAGGGCTGGGACCGCTCGGCGGAGCCCGCGCGCGCCCACTCGACGCTGTGGCTGGGCGACGGACGCTTCCTGGTCGCCGACTGCGGCCGGGACACCGTGCTCCTGTACCGCTGGGATGCGGGGCGCCAGGCCACCGTGCTGCTCGACGCGCTCGTGCTGCAGCCCGGCACGGGGCCGCGGCACCTCGCCCGGCATCCGCTCAGCGGGCGCGTGCTCGTGAGCGACCAGAACCTCGGTGCGGCCACGGTCGTCGCGGTCGAGGAGGCTCGGCTGCGCCACGTGCAGACGCTCGTGACGAGCGGGGTCGGGCGGGCGCGGGTCGTGCCGTCCGAGATCGCGGTGCACCCCGCGGGGGAGCTCGCCGTCATGGCGAACCGCGTGGACGACTCGCTCACGGTCTTCCGGATCGTGCCCGACGGGCGGCTCGCCGAGGCCGCGAGCGTCGGCGCGGGCGGGGTCAACCCGCGGCACTTCGCCTTCACGCCGGACGGCGCGCGGCTCGTCGTCGCGCACCAGGAGTCGGACGAGCTCGCGGTCTTCGCGGTCGCGGACGGCCGTCTCATCCACGAGTCGTCGGCCCGGGTCGCAACCCCCACGTGCGTCGCGTTCTGGGCCGCCTGACGCCCGCCCGCGCCGCCGCGCTCCGCCGCCTGCCCCTCTATGGTGCGGTTTCGGCTGGATGGCGCGGTTTCGCGGGTGCCATCCAGCCGAAACCGCGCCAGAGGCATCCGCGCAGTCAGCGGTCGACGAGCGTGACCTCGATGCTGTAGAGGTCGGGGCGGTAGACGTGGTGCCCCACCTCGATCGCCGCGCCCGTGGTGTCGTAGGTCACCCGGTCCATGGTGAGCACGGGGTCAGAGGCGTAGATGTCGAGCAGCCGCTTCTCGGCGGCGGTCGCGCGGCGGGCGCCGATCCGCTGGCGCGCGATCTTCATCGTGATGCCGCGCGCGCGGATGAGCTGGTACAGCCCGCGCTGGGTGAGCTGCTCGTCGCTGATGCCGTCGAACGACGCGGAGAGGTAGTTCTCCATGAGGGCGACGGGCTTGTCGTTGCTGAGTCGCAGCCGGCGCAGATGGAGCACCGGGTCGCCCGGCGCGATCCCGAGCCGCTCGGCGATGTCGGGCGGGGCGGGCACGACCTCGCGGCCGAGCAGCCGGGTGCTCGGCTTGCGCCCGTCGGAGGCGAGGTCCTCGTAGAGGCTCGTGAGCGCCATCCGCCGCACGCCCGGCCCCTGCACGACCTGGGTGCCGACGCCGCGGCGGCGCACGATGAGCCCCTTCTCGGCGAGCTCCTGGATGGCGCGGCGCACGGTGGGGCGGGAGAGACCGAGGCGCTTGCTCAGCGAGACCTCGTTCTCGATCCAGGATCCCGGCGGCAGCTCGCCGCTCGTGATCGCGGCCTCGATCCGCCGAGTCACCTGGAAGTACAGCGGGATGGGGCCCGAGCGGTCCAGGTCGATGAAGAAGTCAGGGGGGAACTGCGCGTCCGTCGCCTGCGCCACTCGGTCCTCCTTCTGCATGTAAGGACATTGTGCCATGGGCATGCTTCATCCGGCCGCGCGACCCGCGCGGCCCCGCCCGTCCGGTGCCGCCCGCGCGACGCGCCCAGGCCGTAGGGTGGAGCGGTGAGCGACATCGAGATCGGTCGCGCCAAGCGCGCGCGCCGAGCCTACGCCTTCGACGACATCGCGATCGTGCCGAGCCGCCGCACGCGCGACCCGCAGGACGTGGGCGTCAGCTGGACGATCGACGCCTTCACCTTCGCCATCCCGGTGCTCGCGGCCCCCATGGACTCCGTGGTGAGTCCCGCGACGGCCATCGCGATCGGCCGGCTGGGCGGCCTCGGGGTGCTCGACCTCGAGGGGGTGTGGACGCGGTACGAGGACCCGGAGACCGTGCTCGCCGAGATCCGCGGCCTCCCTGCCGAGGGCGCGACGGCGCGCATGCAGGAGTTGTACGCCGAGCCCGTGAAGCCCGAGCTCATCACCTCGCGGCTCGCCGAGATCCGCGCCGCGGGCGTGCCGGTCGCCGGCGCGCTCAGCCCGCAGCGCACCCAGGAGCACTACAAGACGGTCATCGACGCGGGCGTCGACCTGTTCGTCATCCGCGGCACGACCGTATCGGCCGAGCACGTGAGCAAGACCGTCGAGCCGCTCAACCTCAAGCGCTTCATCTACGAGCTCGACGTGCCGGTCATCGTCGGCGGCGCCGCCACCTATACCGCCGCCCTGCACCTCATGCGAACCGGCGCGGCCGGCGTGCTCGTCGGCTTCGGCGGGGGTGCCGCCTCGACCACGCGCGCGAGCCTCGGCATCCACGCGCCGATGGCGACCGCGGTGGCGGATGTCGCCGGTGCCCGCCGCGACTACCTCGACGAGTCGGGCGGGCGCTACGTTCACGTCATCGCCGACGGCGGTCTCGGTACGAGCGGCGACATCGTCAAGGCGATCTCGGTGGGCGCCGACGCCGTCATGCTCGGCTCGACCCTCGCGCGGGCCGCGGAGGCTCCCGGTGGCGGCTGGCACTGGGGCGCCGAGGCGCACCACCCCGAGCTGCCGCGCGGCAACCGGGTGCAGGTCGGCACGATCGCGCCGCTCGAACAGGTGCTGTTCGGGCCGTCGTCGCATCCGGACGGCCAGGTCAACCTGATCGGGGCGCTGCGGCGCTCGATGGCGACGACGGGGTACTCCGACCTCAAGGAGTTCCAGCGGGTCGAGGTCGTCGTCGCGCCGTACCTGCAGGGCTGAGCGCGGGCGCGGATTTCCGGATCGGCGAGTCGCTCGCGGGGCTCATGACCGCGGCGTACGCGGGGATCATCGTCGTGACGGTGGTGCCCCTCATGTCGCTCGCGCGCCCGTCCCGCGCCGCCTGCTGCTCACGCTCGTGGTGCTGCGTCGCGACGCCTCCCCTCCCCAGTCTCGAAGATATAAGTGATATACACACGAGTGATCGGTATTTGCACTAGTATTTCTGTTCGATTCTTGGGATGATGGGGGACATGCCCTCGATCACCGACTCCCTCACCCGGTTGGGTGACCTGTCGGTGCCGTTCGCCCCGGCAGGGCCCTCCTCTCTGGCGGATGCGGAACTGCTGGCGCTGCAGGGCTCGATCGCCCGGGTGCACCGTCGGCTCGAGTCGTTGGCGGCGTCGGTCGCGGGGGAGATCGCCCACCGGTCGCGGCGCGAGTTGGGTTCCACGCTCCTGGCGGCCTCGAACGGGCAGCGCACCCCGGAGGCGCTCATCTCGCAACTGACGGGCGCCTCGACTCGCGACGCCCGCCCCCTCGTGAAGGCAGCCGAGTTGATCCGCACCCGCCTCGCCGCGGCCGACCGCGCCGACGGCCTGCTGCAGGCCGCCACGCGGTTGGTGGCGGAAGCGCCGGGGCTCAAGCTCGAAGACCTCGCCGCACGCGCCGCACACACCCGCGACACACTCGACACCGCGGGCATCGCCGCACGCGAACACGCACTCCATCGGAGGCGGTTCCTCCACATCACGAAGCAGCCGGACGGCATGACCCGGCTGTCGGGCCTGTTGGACCCTGAGTCGGCGGCGATCGTGGTGCCGATCCTCGACGCGGCCACCTCACCGAGGCGCGGCGGCCCCCGCTTCGTCGACCCCGACGCCCGGCAGCGTGCCGAGGACCTCATGCGGGATGAGCGCACGACCGAGCAACTCGCGTTGGACGTGTTCGTAGAACTCATCCGGATGGGTTCCCAGGTCGACCCGGGCAGGCTGCTGGGCGACCGCAAGCCCACCGTCCGCATCCTGGTCACGAAGGCCGACCTCGACACCCGGGAGGGTGCCGCCTACTTCGAGGGGCAGCACGACGCCGTCTCGGTGTCGACCGCGGAGCGGTTCATCTGCTCCACCGGCGCCGTAGCTATCCCGTTCGACGGGGACGGGCGCGTCCTCGACCTCGGGCGGGAGCAGCGGCTGTTCTCCGAGAAACAGCGCACCGCCATGGCCGCGAGGGATGGCGGGTGCCTCATGTGCGGGAGGCCACCCTCGTGGTGCGAGGCGCACCACATCGACCCCTGGCACCAACACGGCCGCACCGATATCGACGACGGGGTGCTGTTGTGCAGGTTCTGGCACCTCAAGCTGCACAACAACAGGTGGCGCGTCCGCAGGAATCGGGGCGACTACTTCCTCGAACGCCCCCACGGGGAACGGGTGCCCCTGCCCTCACGCAACCCCGCACACCAACGGCTCCTCAGCCGAACGGGGTGAGGAGCACCGTCTCGAAACCAGCCCCCGCACGGCGGCGCGCATAGGGTGGACGGGTGGGCGGACTGGGACCGGAGGGGCGGGCGCACGCGCTCGCGGCGCTGACGACGCGGGAGCTCGACGTGCTCGTGGTCGGGGGCGGCATCGTCGGCGCCGGGACGGCCCTCGACGCCGTGACGCGCGGCCTCAGCACGGGCATCGTCGAGGCGCGCGACTGGGGCTCCGGAACGAGCTCCCGCAGCAGCAAGCTCGTGCACGGCGGCATCCGCTACCTCGAGCAGCTCGACTTCCGCCTCGTACGCGAGGCGCTCATCGAGCGCGGCCTGCTGCTGCAGCGGATCGCACCGCACCTCGTGAAGCCCGTCAAGTTCCTCTACCCGGTGACCGTGCCGCTCGTCGAGCGTGCCTACATCGGCGCAGGGATGACGCTCTACGACCTGTTCTCCTGGACCGGCGGACGCGAGCCCGGCGTCCCGCACCACCGCCACCTCACGAAGCGCCAGCTCGCCAAGGCCGCGCCCGACCTGCATCCGGACGCCTTCCGCGGCGGTCTCGTCTACTTCGACGCGCAGGTCGACGACGCCCGCTACGTCGCGAGCCTCGTGCGCACGGCGTCCGAGTACGGCGCGCACGCGGCGAGCCGGGTGAGGGTCGAGGGGCTGCTGCGCGAGGGCGCCCGCGTGGTCGGCGTCGAGGCGCTCGACCGCGAGTCGGGGGAGCGCCTCGAGATCCGCGCGCGCCAGGTGGTGTCGGCGACCGGGGTCTGGACCGACCAGTTGCAGGAGATGGCGGGGGTGCGCCCGTTCCGGGTGCGGGCGTCGAAGGGCGTGCACCTCGTCGTGCCGCGCGACCGCATCCGTGGCACGATCGGGCTGCTGCTGCGCACCGAGAAGAGCGTGCTGTTCCTCATCCCGTGGGGACGCCACTGGCTCATCGGCACGACCGACACCGACTGGCACCTGGACCTCGCGCATCCGGCGGCGACCGCGGCCGACATCGACTACATCCTCGAGCACATCAACACGGTGCTCGCGACACCGCTCACCCGCGACGACGTCGAGGGCGTGTACGCGGGCCTGCGTCCCCTGCTCGCGGGCGAGAGCGAGGAGACGAGCAAGCTCAGCCGTGAGCACATCGTCGCGACGCCCGTGCCCGGCTTCGTCGTCGTCGCGGGCGGCAAGCTCACGACCTACCGCGTCATGGCGAGGGACACCGTGGATGCGGTGGCGCGCGGACTCGACCGCCCCACCCCCGAGTCGGTCACCGAGCACATCGGGCTCACCGGCGCGGAAGGCTACCAGGCCGCCTGGAACCGCCGGGGGCGGATCGCGCGGAGGCACGGGCTCACCCCCGGGGCAGTCGGCCACCTGCTGGGCCGCTACGGCACGCACGCGCGTGAGGTGCTCGCGCTCGTCGACGCGCGTCCCGAGCTCGGCGAGCTGCTTCCCGGGTCCGAGGACTACCTCGCCGCGGAGGCCGTGTACGCCGCGAGTCACGAGGGGGCGCTGCATCTCGACGACGTGCTCGCCCGCCGCACCCGCATGTCGATCGAGGCATGGGACCGCGGGGTGTCGGCGGCGCCGGTCGCCGCGCGCCTCATGGGTGAGGTGCTCGGCTGGGACGAGGACCGCGTCGCCTACGAGGTCGAGCGCTACCTCGAACGGGTCGCCGCCGAGCGCGCGAGCCAGCTCGAACCGGACGACGCATCCGCCGAGCGGGTGCGGCTCGAGGCCCGCGAGGTCTGACCGCCGCCGCGGCACGCGAGCCGGGCGCGCCGCGCCGCCCCGGTAAGCTGGGAGACGAGTGTGAGGAGTGGCGATGGTCGACGTTCGGCGGGTCAAGCTCCCCGGGGTGGGGGTGTTGCACACCTTCGTCACCGATGACGGCGGCAAGGTGGGCGTCATCACGCACCGCTCCGGCGCATCCGATCTGATCTCCTTCGCGGATGCCGAGGACGGCGACGCGCGCAAGGTCTCGCTGCGGCTCGACGAGGACGAGGCCCACACGCTCGCCGAGCTGCTCGGCGGCACCCGGATCACCGAGTCCCTCTCCGGTCTCGACCAGATCCCCGGCCTCTCGATCGACTGGTTCCAGGTCGACTACGACCACCACATCGCGGGGCAGCCGCTCGGCTCGATGACGGAACGGGGCCTCCCGGGCGTCACCGTCGTCGCCGTCGTCCGTGGCGACTCCGCCAACCCCGGCCCGGATGCCGACTTCAAGGTCTTCCCGGGCGACACCCTCGTCGTCGCCGGTGCCCCCGAGAAGGTGGCGAAGGCGTTCCAGTTCTATCGCATCGGCGAGTTCAAGCCGCGCGCCGGTGACGCGCCACCCGGGGGCTGAGCCGTGGACGGGCACCTGGGGGAGGAACTCCTCGTACTCGGCGTCCTGTTCCTCATCGCGTATGTGCTGGGGCGACTCGGGAAGCTCGTCGGGTTGCCCTCGATCCCGATCTACATGCTCGTCGGCCTGCTCGCGAGCCCGCACTTCCACCTGTTCCCGCTGCACCTCGAGTCGAGCTACGTCGAGCTCATCGCGATCTTCGGGCTGCTGTTCCTGCTGTTCAACCTCGGCCTCGAGTTCGATCAGGACGAGTTCTTCGGCAACGCGGGCAAGCTGCTGCTCTCGGGCGGCAGCTACGTGCTCATCAACATGGGCGTCGGGTTCGCCTTCGGCTTCCTGGTCGGCTGGGGCACGCGGGAGGCGCTCGTCATCGCGGGGATGACGGCCACCTCCTCGAGCGCCATCGTCACGAAACTGCTCATCGAGCTGCGCCGCCTCGCTAACCCCGAGACGCCCATGATCCTCGGCGTCACGGTCGTCGAGGACATCTTCATCGCGATCTACCTCGCGATCGTGTCGGTCGTCATCTCGGGCGAGACGGACTTCTGGGCGGTCGTCGCGAAGCTCGCGATCGCGTTCCTGTTCCTCGTCGTCATGTTCTCTCTCGCGCGCTGGGGTGGCCGGATCGTCTCGCGGCTCGTGCAGACGAAGGACGACGAGCTCTTCACCATCCTGATCTTCGCGCTCGCGGTCGCGTTCGGCGGGATCGGCGAACTGCTCGGGGTGACGGATGCGATCGGCGCCTTCCTCATCGGCCTCGCCCTCGGCGCAACCCGGTTCCGCGCCCGCATCGAGGCCTTCGCGACGCCGCTGCGCGACGTATTCGGCGCCTTCTTCTTCCTCAACTTCGGGCTCGCGCTCGACCCCTCGACCTTCGGCCAGGTCCTGCTGCCGGTCGCGGGTGCCGTCGTCATGACGATCGTGCTCAACATCGCGGCCGGCCAGTTCGTGGCCTGGCTCAACGGCTTCGGCCCGCAGGCGGGACTCAACGCGGCCGTCATCCTCGTGAACCGCGGCGAGTTCGCGCTCATCCTCGCGACCCTCGCCGCCGCGGGCGGGCTCGACGCGCGGCTCACCCCGTTCGCGGGCCTCTACGTGCTCGTGCTCGCGCTCGTCGGGCCGGTGCTCGCGGTCAACTCGGAGCGGATCGGCGCGCTCGTGCGGCGCCGGGGGAGCATCGAGGGGCCGCGCTCCCTCGATCTGGAGCGAGAGCGGATGCTGGCGCTCGCCGAGGCCGCGATGTCGGGCGAGGCGGTGCCGGACGAGGCGATGCCCGGCGAGTCGGACGGCGGGGCCGCCGATGGGGCGCCGGCCGCGGGTGCCGCCGGGGTGCCGTCCGCCCTCGACCTCGAGCCGCCCGTCGCCGTGCTCGAGGACACCGCGCCGGATCTCGAGTCGGTGCTCGAACGCGAGGCCCGCCTCGCCCAGCAGGCCCGCAGTCAGAGCGACGGTCTCAGCGAGGAGGACGTGCGCCGCGCCCGCGAGGTCGACCCGGAGTACTGAGCCGGAGCCGAGGCACGGGCGGCGCCGGCGCATCCCACCCAGCCGCGACCTGGCAGAGTGAGGGGGTGAGCGCAGCCCCCGTCGACCCGGATGCGCGCCCGCCGCGTCCGAGCCTCGCGCAGTTCCTGAGCGTCGCGCGGCGCCCGCGGTGGATCGGCGCGCTCCTGCTGTCGCTCGCGATCGCGGCGGGCTTCGCGGCTCTCGGGCAGTGGCAGCTCGACCGCAGCGTGCAGAACGTCGCACCGCCCGAGTACGACACCGAGACCCCCGTCGCGCTGTCGAGCGTCGCAGAGCCGCAGACCCCGATGACCGACGCATCCATCGGGCAGCGGGTGACGGCATCCGGAACCGTCGTCCCCGGCGACTTCACGGTGCTCACGGGTCGCCAGAACGACGGGGTGCCCGGGGCGTGGCTCGTGGCCCATCTGGTGACCGAGGAGGGCGTCTCGCTCGCCGTCGGGCTCGGCTGGGCCCCTGATGCGGATGCCGCGGTCGCGGCGGAGGCGGAGGTGCCCGGCACGCTCGAGGTCGCCGGACGCTACCTGCCCACCGAGTCGCCGGAGCTCGACGATGTGGAGGCGGGCGAACGGCGGGCCCTCTCGATCGGGGAGCTCGTCAATCTGTGGACGGAGCCCGGCCCGGTCTACGCCGGGTACGTCGTGCTCGCCGACCCCACGCCCGGGCTCGACGCCATCCATCAGCCGCCGCCGTCCCGCGACACGAGCCTCAACTGGCTCAACGTCTTCTACGCGATCGAGTGGGCGGTCTTCGCGGGCTTCGCCGTCTTCCTCTGGTACCGCCTCGTGCGCGACGTCTGGGAGGCCGAGCACGCCGCCTAGACTGGGGGCATGCCCGCTGGTCCCCGCCCGTCCGACGTGCCGCGGCTGCGCACCGCGCTCGCGGTGTACCGGGTGTCGGCCGCCATCACCGGCACCTTCCTGCTGCTCTTGGTCGTCATGATGGTGCTGCGCTACGGCTACGGTGTCGACATCGAGCTCGGCGGGCCCTTCGGCTTCCTCGCGCTCACGCCGAAGGACAACCTCACCGCGATCAACCTCTCGATCATCATCCTGACGGTGCACGGCTGGCTGTACGTGCTCTACCTCGCGTGCGACTTCGTCCTGTGGCGTCTCGCCCGCTTCGGGTTCGGGCGGTTCCTGTTCATCGCGCTCGGCGGGATCGTGCCGTTCCTCAGCTTCTACTTCGAGTTCCAGGTGCCGCCCTACATCGCCTCGCGCATCCGGGCCACGGAGCAGGCCGACGGGCAGCTCCCGGATGCGGCTCCCGCCGCCGAGGAGGTGAGCGCGTGAGCGAGACCGCCGCGCCGTCGGCCGCCCAGCGTCCCGTGCTCGTCGTCGACTTCGGCGCCCAGTACGCCCAGCTCATCGCCCGCCGCGTGCGGGAGGCGGGCGTCTACAGCGAGATCGTTCCACACACCATTTCCGCGGAGGAGCTCGCCGCCAAGAACCCGGTGGGCATCGTGCTGTCCGGCGGCCCCTCGAGCGTCTACGAACCGGGTTCCCCGAGCCTCGACGCCGGCATCCTCTCCCTCGGGGTGCCGACGCTCGGCATCTGCTACGGCTTCCAGGTGATGGCGCAGCAGCTCGGCGGCGAGGTCGCGAGGACGGGTGCGCGCGAGTACGGCAGCACCTCGGTGCGCATGGTCGCGGGCACCGACGGCGGCACCCTGCTCGCCGAGCAGCCGATCGAGCAGACCGCGTGGATGAGTCACGGCGACTCCGTCGTCAAGGCGCCGGACGGCTTCGAGGTGCTCGCCTCCTCCGACTCGACCCCCGTCGCGGCGTTCGCGGACGACGAGCGCAGGCTCTACGGCGTGCAGTGGCACCCCGAGGTCAAGCACTCCCCGTTCGGGCAGCGGGTGCTCGAGAACTTCCTGCACCGGGCCGCAGGCATCCCCGCCGACTGGAACTCGGGCAACGTCATCGCGGACCAGGTGGAGCGCATCCGTGCCCAGGTGGGCTCCGGACGCGTGCTGTGCGCGCTCTCGGGCGGCGTCGACTCCGCCGTCGCGGCGGCGCTCGTGCACCGGGCGGTCGGCGACCAGCTGGTGTGCGTCTTCGTCGATCACGGCCTGCTGCGCGCGGGCGAGCGCGAGCAGGTGGAGCAGGACTACGTCGCCTCGACCGGGGTGCGCCTCGTGACGGTGGATGCGCGGGAGCGGTTCCTCACCTCGCTCGCCGGGGTCACCGACCCGGAGCAGAAGCGCAAGATCATCGGGCGCGAGTTCATCCGCACCTTCGAGGCGGCCCAGGCGGAGCTCGTCGCGGAGTTCGCGGCGGAAGGCGACCCGATCCGCTTCCTCGTGCAGGGCACCCTGTACCCGGACGTCGTGGAGTCGGGCGGCGGCACCGGAACCGCCAACATCAAGAGCCACCACAACGTGGGCGGGCTGCCCGAGGACCTGCAATTCGAGCTCGTCGAGCCGCTGCGCACCCTGTTCAAGGACGAGGTGCGCGCGATCGGGCGCGAGCTGGGGCTGCCGGAGGCGATCGTCGCGCGGCACCCCTTCCCGGGGCCCGGCCTCGGCATCCGGATCGTGGGCGAGGTGACCGAGGAGCGGCTCGAGACGCTGCGCGCGGCCGACCTCATCGTGCGCACCGAGCTCACCGCCGCGGGCCTCGACGCCGAGATCTGGCAGTGCCCCGTCGTGCTGCTCGCCGAGGTGCGCTCGGTCGGGGTGCAGGGCGACGGACGCAGCTACGGCCACCCGATCGTGCTGCGGCCGGTCTCCTCCGAGGACGCCATGACGGCCGACTGGACGCGGCTGCCCTACGAATGGCTCGCGCGCGTGTCGAACCGGATCACGAACGAGGTCGCCGGGGTCAACCGGGTCGTGCTCGACGTCACCTCGAAGCCGCCGGGCACCATCGAGTGGGAATGAGCCGTTGAGACCGAGGTCATTTCTGACCTCGGTCCGGCTCATTCCGCGGCCGTCTCGGCCGCGGTTCCGTCCAGCGCGCCCACTTCAGGGGACTGCCGCATTTGCCCCGCGACTCATACGCTTCGAGGCATGCAGGGGGATAAGCGCGAGACGACCCGCGTCGGTGCGGTGGACGAGGGCGCGGCATCGCCGACCCCGCTGTTCTTCGCGTTCCTCGGCGCCCTCGTACTGTGCGGTGCCGTCGCGTTTCGGCGGGGCTTCGCTCCTGGCGGCGTCACCGACTTCCTGCTGCTCGCCGCGATCGTCACCGGCACGACGCTCGTGCTCTACGCCGGGCTCATGCTGTGGGCGACGCGCGCCGGCCAGCGCGTCCAGGTGATCGCGGCGCTGCGTCCGGAGGCACTCGTGCTGCACGGGGCGAGGGCGCGTGGACTCCGGTCGGCGGTGCGCAGCCTGCACACCGACGTGCCCTTCGTGCCGATCGGGCTCACACTGCTCGCCGATCAGACCGGATTCGAGGTGTGGGCAGGTTCGCCCGAGCACCCCATTCGGCTGGGGCGGGCCCCGTGGGAGTCGGTCGCCGACATCCGGGTCACGCGAGTCGCCCTGTGGGGCCGGGCCGCGGGCGGCATCACCGTCACGGTCGTGCCTGGCCCGGATGCGCGACTCGTCGAGCTGCCCTTCGCCGTGCTCGGCGCGGGTCTCGGGGGTCTCTCCGCCCCGAGCGGCGCAGAGCTGGAGCAGCTTGCGGAGGTGCTGCGCGCCCGCCGCGCGGAGTCGCTGGACGCGGAGATCACCGCATCCTGAGGCTCAGCCGGACGGATGCCGGGATCGCGTGGCGCGTGCCCTGGCGATGAGGCGCGCGCTCCAGCCGCACGCGGCCGCGACGGCGGCGACGATCGCGAGGGCGGGTAGCATCCGCGCGTAGTCCTGTTCGAAGGCGTTGCCGACGAGGAGTCCCGCGACCGCCACCGGGATCGCGGTGAGCGCCGTGAGCGCGGGCCGGTGCCGCACGAGCAGCCACAGCAGGTAGGGCGCGACGAGCACCACGACGAAGCGCGGCCCGGTCAGCAGCAGCCACATCGAGAGGGTCGCGGGCCCCACCGCGACGACCCGGCGCCAGCCGTCGGACGGCAGGATGCACCAGCCGGCGATGTGGGCGACGGTCGCGATGCCGAGCAGCCACAGCGTCACGGTGTTGGAGCCGGCGATCGAGAGCCCGCCGCCCACGACGAGCCAGCCACCCGCCCACAGCCGCGTCGCGTAGTCGCCCCAACGCAGCGGCAGCAGCGAACTCGGCTCGCGCCAGGCGTCGGGTGCCGGGTGGGACGTCATTCTCGGAGCGTAGCGGGGCTCGAGGCGTCACATTGTGTCGGGTGCGCACCCATGGAGGCGACACAAAGCGGCGCCTCAGGCGGGATGAGGGAGGATGGGGGCATGGATGGAGCGCGGCGCCCCTTGGTCATCGGGCACCGCGGGGCGAGCGGGTACCGCCCCGAGCACACCAGGGCCGCGTACGAACTCGCCTTCGCGCTGGGTGCGGACGCCGTCGAGCCCGACATCGTCGCCACGCGTGACGGGGTGCTCGTGCTGCGGCACGAGAACGAGATCTCCGGAACCACGGATGTCGCCCGCCGTCCCGAGTTCGCCGACCGTCGCACGACCAAGAGCTTCGGCCCCGTCACCATGACGGGCTGGTTCACCGAGGACTTCACGTGGGACGAGCTCGCGACGCTCCGCGCGATCGAGCGGGTGCCCGGCATCCGCCCCGCCTCTGCCACCTTCGACGGGCGCTACCCGATCCTCCGGCTCGACGAGCTGCTGGAACTCATCGCCGAGGCGTCCGAGCGCCACGGGAGATCGCTCGGGCTCGTCGCCGAGATCAAGCACGCCGCCTACTTCGACTCAATCGGCCTGCCGCTCGGCGAGCTCGTCGCCGAGGCGCTCGCGGGCTTCCCCGGCCCGCTCGTGGTGGAGAGCTTCGAGCAGACGGTGCTCGACGAGGTGCGCCAGCGCGGGCTCGACGCGAAACTCGTCTACCTGCTCGAGGCCACCGGAACGGCCCCCGACCTTATGATGCGGCTCGGCGCATCCGCCCCCGACTACACGACGCAGCTCGAGCGGCTCGATGAGTTCGCGGGGCTCGTCGACGGCATCAGCGTGGACAAGGGGAGGCTGCTCAAGCCGGATGTGCGGGCCGGCGTCGAGCTCGTCGACCGCGCCCACGCCGCGGGGCTCGAGGTGTTCACCTGGACGCTGCGGCCCGAGAACAAATTCCTCACCAAAGCGTTCCGCTCGGGAGACGCGGCCCGCTGGGGCAACTGGCGCGCCGAGTTCGACGCGGTGCTCGCGACGGGCGTCGACGGCGTCTTCGCCGACCATCCCGACCTTGCCGTCGCCGCCCGCGACGGCCGCTGAAGCGAGGTCGGTCGCGGCGCCTAGACTCGATGCGCCATGACCTTCCTCCGAGGCGCATTCGACAGCGATCCGGGCGACTCCCCCCTGCCGTCCTCGGGCGCGCCCGCCGTCGACGAGGAGCTCCTCGCCGGGCTCAATCCCCCGCAGCGCGAGGCCGTGCTCTATCGCGGCGCGGCGCTGCTCATCGTCGCGGGCGCGGGGTCGGGCAAGACGAGCGTGCTCACCCGCCGCATCGCGGGCCTCATCCGCTCGCGCGAGGCCTGGCCCAGCCAGATCCTCGCCATCACCTTCACCAACAAGGCCGCTGGCGAGATGCGCGAGCGCGTGCAGCAGCTCGTCGGGGGCGCGGCGGATGGCATGTGGATCTCCACCTTCCACTCGGCGTGCGTGCGCATCCTGCGCCGTCAGGCGGAGGCGATGGGCTTGAAGACCGCGTTCACGATCTACGACTCGGCCGACTCGCGGGCCCTCCTCAAGCGCATCATCAAGGAGCTCGAGGCCGACACCCTCGGGCTCACCGTGCCGAGCGTCGCCGCCAGGATCTCCAAGCTCAAGAACGAGCTCTCCGACGTCGACTCCTACGCCCGCGGCGTCAACGCCGACGACCCGGCGGATGCCGCCTTCCTCGAGGTGTTCCGCCGCTACACCGAGGGGCTGCGCCGCGCGAACGCGCTCGACTTCGACGACCTCATCGCCGAGACGGTGCACCTGTTCCGGGCCTTCCCCGAGGTCGCCGCCCTGTACCAGCGGCGGTTCCGGCACATCCTCGTCGACGAGTACCAGGACACCAACCACGCCCAGTACGCGCTCGTGCGCGAGCTCACCCGTCCCGTCGCGCCGCAGCACGTGCCCGCCGACACCCGGATGCGGCTGGATGCCTCCGGCGGCATCCCTGGCGCCTCGCTCACCGTCGTGGGCGACTCCGACCAGTCGATCTACGCGTTCCGCGGCGCCGACATCCGCAACATCGTCGAGTTCGAGCGCGACTTCCCCGAGGCGAGAGTCATCCTGCTCGAGCAGAACTACCGCTCGACGCAGAACATCCTCGACGCGGCCAACGCCGTCATCGCCGGGAACTTCGACCGGCAGGCGAAGAACCTGTTCACGACGGTCGGCGCGGGCGAGAAGATCACCGGCTTCACGGGCTACAGCGCCTACGACGAAGCGCAGTTCGTGGCCGACGAGATCCAGAAGCTGCACGACGCGGGCGCCGCCTACGGCGACATGGCGGTGTTCTTCCGCGTCAACTCGCAGACGCGCGCGCTCGAGGACATCTTGATCCGCTCCGCGGTCCCGTACCGGATCGCGGGCGGCACCAAGTTCTACGAGCGGGCCGAGATCAAGGACGCGATGGCCTACCTCGTGCAGGTGGCGAACCCCGCAGACGACCTGGCGCTGCGCCGCATCATGAACACCCCCAAGCGCGGCATCGGCCCGGCGACCGAGGCGGTGCTGCAGGCGCACGCCGACCGCATGGGGGTGCCGCTGCGCGAGACGCTGCGAGACGCGGGGCAGCTCGGCCTCGGACCGAAGGTCACGAAGGCGATCGTCGACCTCGGCACGATCCTCGACGAGGTCGAGGCGATGGTGCCGGCCAAACCGCCGGCCGACATCCTCACCGAGCTGCTCGTGCGCACCGGCTACGTCGACGCGCTGCGCGCGACCCGCGACCCGCAGGACGAGGTGCGCGCCGAGAACGTCGAGGAGCTGCTCTCCTTCACGAAGGAGTTCGCGCGCCGCAACCCCGACGGCCGGCTCATCGACTTCCTCACCGAGGTCGCGCTCGTCGCGGCCGCCGACGAGATCGACGACGCCTCCGGCACCGTCACCCTGATGACCCTGCACACCGCGAAAGGCCTCGAGTACGACACCGTGTTCCTCACCGGCATCGAGGAGGACCTGCTGCCGCACCGGATGTCGGCGGGCGAGCCGGGCGGAATCGCCGAGGAGCGGCGGCTGTTCTACGTCGGCATCACCCGCGCCCGCAAGCGGCTCTACCTGTCGCTCGCGATGACGCGCGCCTCCTTCGGCGACACCGCGGTCGCGATGCCGAGCCGCTTCCTGCAGGACCTGCCAGGGCACCTCATCGAGTGGAGGCAGTCACCAGGCCAGGCGAACTCGTACGGCGGGACGCGTTCCCGCGCGCTCAACGCACCCCAGACGCGGCAGCGTTTCAGCTACAGCAGCTCTCTGCCGCCCGCCCCCGCGCGCGAGAAGCGCGAGTGGACGAGCCCGGTCACGGGTGCGGTGCGCGACAACGGCGACTTGACGCTCGCGCCCGGCGACCGCATCCGGCACACCGACTTCGGGGAGGGGCGCGTCGTGGACGTCACGGGCCAGGCTCCGAAGGCCGTCGCCGAGGTGCAGTTCGACACGGCCGGCCGCAAGCGGCTGCTCGTGAAGATCGCGCCGATCGAGAAGCTGTAGTCGACAGCTCGTCGCCCATTCCAGCCTGGCTCTTGAATATCTCAACGTTCACATAATAACGTTGAGATATTGCCGACGCGGGCACCGGAGCTCGCGCGACCGGATGAAGCACCTCAAGGATGTGGAGCAGTCGTGAATGTGACCGATAGGGCCGAATACGAACACTTGCGGCAAGCAGTCGCCGCCGCGGCGCCGGGGGTGAATAAGTTTCAGCCGCTGTCTCGGATCATCGCCCACGACGACTTCAACTCCGGCACCCACGGCTGGGTTCAGTTGAGCGGCAACTACGATGCCGCCGGGAACCTCGACAGCATGGAGCCCCAGATGTCGGACTTCCGTCCGCCCCAGCTCAGCTCGTGCAATTTCTACGACGTCGGCACGCACGGCGCGGTAAGCGGCACGTACGCACTCAAGCTGGCCACCCGTCCGGTCAAGGGGCACACGGCCACCGCCATCCGCCGACTGACGATGCCAGCGAAGGGCAAGGTGCAGTTGGAGGCCTACTTCACCTACAAGTCCGAGGCGCGCGCCCTCGATCCGGTGAATGCGCCCCCCGGAGACTGGGACGGCAACTACCACCCGTCTGAGGACCTTTTCGGCGCCTTCACGCTCGGCAGCGACATGGATGACGGCACGCGCTATCACGTGGTTGCCCGCTACATGAACACCGACTTCGACAACGTGCCCGACCGACGGTGGTACGCGCCGACCGTCGTCGAGCCCACCGGCAAGGAGCGCTTCGACGGCAAGGTCGCCCATACGAAGCTCGACGACTTCACCGCGCCCAACCGCGACGACTGGAAGCCCTTCACCGAACCGCTGCACCTCTGCTACAACGAGGTCCCCACGAAGGTCAACTGGCACTACCTGCGCTGGCAGTTCGATACCTCGACTCGCACCAACGTCGAGCTCCAGGTCAACGATGTCGTCTACGACACCTCGCACGTCGAAGTGCCTCTCTACACCGAGAAGTACCGGGCCCTCAACGGGCTCCTCAACTTCTACTTCTCGGTGCGCACTCACGCCGACGTGCGCAACTTCCTCTACATCGACTCCGCTCTGATCTCGATTGACTGGTGAACCCATGAATGAATCCCTGACCGTCGTCATCGAGCGCAACGCCGACTTCGCGTCCGAGTTCCTGACCGAACCCTACGAGACCGCGTGGGCGCGGGAGGCCTGCTGGTTCCTCGTGCTCGACGAGCAGCCCGATCCCGGTGTCACGATCACCGTCACCACCGAGATCTCGCCCGACGGCCTCAACTGGTGCGCCCAGGACCGCGCGCTGACCCTCCCGGCGGGTGAGCGCGTCACATCCTGGGCGAATCGCGACTTCGGCGGCTGGCTCCGGATCCGCGGGGTCGTGGGGGGCAGCGTCCGCGGATCGCTCTACCTCGCCCTGAAGGCCTAGGGGCACGGCTCGTGGCGCGCAACGAGGCGCGCCACGAGCGTAGTTCGCGGGTGGCCGGGAAGCGCCCAGAGCCCGACTGCAGAAGTTCGGAATCTAGCTCAGTGGAGGGACAGAAGATGAAGCAATCACAGAGAATCGCCGCGGCTGCCGCTGTGGCCTTGTCCGCCTCGGCCTCACCGCGTGCGCACCGGCAGAGTCCGGCACAGACGGCCCCATTGCACTCGACCGACTCCGGTTCCGATTCCGGCGCGCGGTGTTCTACATAATCGTCGCATGTGTACCCCTGGCGATAGGCGCGGCGATCCTGGTCGTCCCGAGCTACATGTATTTCACGGCACTCGGTCTCGGCAATCGCTGGTTCACGCTTCCGATGATCTACCTCGCGCTCGATCTGCCCCTCGCCACATGGGTCATGAAGGGCGCCATCGAAGCGGTGCCGAAAGAGCTGGATCAGGCAGGCAAGATGGACGGACTCTCCAACATGGGGATCCCGTTCCGGATCATCTTGCCGCTGTGCCGTCCCGGCATCTTCGCGGCGGCGATGCTCGCTGTCATCCCGATCCTGCTGTTCGTGCTCGGTCGGCACATGGTGAGCGGGCTCATGCGGGGTTCGGTCAAGGGGTGATCGAGTGATGAAGGGGAACGGGCCGGCCAGCCAGGACGAGGCCAGGCCGGCGACGATCAAGACGATCGCCGAGAACCTCGGGCTCACGGCGAACACGGTGTCGAGGGCGCTCCGGGGGATGGGCTACGTCAGTCCGACGACGCACGAGCGAGTACACGCGGAAGCGCAACGTCTCGGGTATGTCCCGAACGCCGCGGCTCGTGCTCTCGTGCTCGGGTCCGCAAACAACCTCGGCCTCGTGATCACGAACCCCTCGAACCCGATCTACTCCGAGCTGATCAGCGCGGTGGAACGTCGCAGTCGTCAGCACGGCTACACCCTCAACCTCTCGGTGACCGAGGAGAGCACCCGGAACGAGGAGCTCGCCGTCGACGCGATGTTGCGGTGGCGTGTCAACGGGGTCATCGTTGTGCCGGCGCAGGGTGCGGACGATCCGTGGGAGCGCTTGCTGGCGGGCGGCATCCCGCTCGTCTGCGTCAACCGCCCACTGCTCGGGATCCCGTCCGACGTTTTCGGTGTCGACTACGAGCAGGGCGCCTACGATGCCGCATCGCACATGCTCGATCGCGGCTACTGGCCCCTGCAGGTGTTCGAGGAGGATCTCGACATCACGACCGTCCATTCGCGTATCGCTGGGATCCGCAGAGCCTTCGAGGACCGTGGCAAGGAGTTCCGCGAGGACGATCTCGTCCGCGTTGAGAGCCCCCGCGAGAACGACAGCACGCTGCCGTGGGAGCCGCAGTCCGCCTACGAGTGGGCGCAGCTTCGGCTGCGGTCGCTTCCTCGCGGAGCGGGCGTGATCGCCGGGAACGACTTCCTGGCGCTCGGTGTGTATCGCGCCGCATCCGAGTACGGATTGCACGTGCCCGAGGACCTCGGCATCTGCGGACAAGGTGACCACCCGTTCTCGGCCTTCCTGGATCCGGGGCTGACCACGGTGCGAGCCCCCGTCCACGACATCGGGGTGGCGGCTGTCGACCGCATCGTCGAGCGCATTCGCCGCGATGCGACGCAGCTGGAGCCGGTGCACCGGCCATTTCCCGCCGAACTGGTGGTTCGCGGTTCGACCTTGCCGAACCGTTCGGGGGAAGCAGCAGATTGACCGCAACCGAGCCTGTGACGGAGAGGTCCGGGAAAAGAAAGGAGCGCGCCGATGCGTGCGGTGGTATTCACGGAGAAAGGTTCTCTGAGGGTCGAGGAGCGGGCGGTTCCCGAACCCGGCTACAAGCAGGTCCTAATCGAGACGGCAGCTGTCGGCATCTGCGGCACCGACGTGCACGTGCTCGACGGGGAGTTCGAGGGCACGGTCTTCCCGCTCGTGCCCGGGCACGAGGCGACGGGGCGGATCGCCGCGCTCGGTGAGGGGGTGAACGACGGAGTCTTCGACTTCCACGTGGGTGATCCGGTCGCGATCAACCCCAGCACGACGTGTGGTGAGTGCGAGTTCTGCCTGAACGGACATCAGAACCTCTGCCCGGCATGGAACGGCCTCGGGGTGGTCGCCTCCGACGGCGCATCTCAGCAGTTCTTCCTCGCGCCGGCGGGAAACGTCTACAAGCTCAAGCCCACGACGGACCTGCACCATGCGGCACTCATCGAACCGCTCGCCTGTGCGATCCGTGGCTGGGACGTGCTCCCGAGACGACTCGGGGACCACGTGCTTGTCTACGGCGCCGGAACGATGGGGCTGCTCATGGCGCAGTTGGCAACACGGGCAGGCGCGGCTTCCGTGACGATCGTCGACCTCAACCAGGCGCGACTGCAGACCGCCGCCGAGTGCGGAATCGAACTGCGCTACACGAGTGCGGACGAGGCCGACCGTGAGCGGTGGGATGTCGTGATCGACTGCACGGGGAGCATCGCCGCGATCGAGGACGCACTGACGCGGGTGAAGCCCGCGGGGTTCTTCCAGGACTTCGGTGTCGCGCCTGCCGACCGCACCGCGCGGTTCTCTCCGTTCCGGGTCTATCGCGACGAGATCTCGATCGTGGGGACGATGGCGGTCCTGAACTCGTTCGGACGAGCGGTCGAGCTTTTTGAGGCGGGGGCGATCAATGCGGCGGCGATGATCAGCCATTACTTCTCACTCGACGACTACGCGGAGGCGCTCGAGATGTTCCGCGCGGGGAACGGACGTAAGTTGCAGATCCGCCCCGGAGGTCTCGAGTCGCGGGCACTTCGATGACGCTCGTCGCCCTCCGCGGACAAGGTCGCCGAGATCCGGGCGTACGAGGAGCGCGAAGGGCGTGCGTGAGGGCGACCGGAGGATCCTGCTCGGCGTGAGCCTCAAGCTCTACCTCGACGTGGGCGCGACCCGGTCCTGGGCGGAGGAGGTGGCCCGGGTAGCCCGAGATTCTGCCTCCGTCGGCGAGGGGCGGGTCGAGCTGATCGCGCTTCCCTCCGGGACGGCGCTTGCTGCGGTCGAGGGGACTCTTCTCGAGGCCGGAGTCGCGGTGGGCGGACAGGAGGACCTGCACCGGGACGATCGGGGCGCCTACGCGCCCGCGGGCGCTCGAGAACGGGCACGAGGGCGCCGTGTGGTTCCGCATGGAGGGAGAGCGCGAGGGCGCCCCCAGTCGCCGGGCGACCCGGCGCTCGCTGCGGGTGCTGCGCTGGGCGGACGACCTCAACTCTCGCTGATCGCGTCGCGTTCGTTCGGTGCGAGCTCGCCGAGCACGGTGGCCTCCATCCGCCGTCGCCGGACGAGCACGACGATCAGCAGGGTCGTCGCGGCGACGAGCAGCAGGCTCGCGTCGATGCCGATCGCCCAGGTGACGCCGAGCCAGGCGCCGAGCGCGCCGACGAGGATCCCGGAGCCGACTTGCGATCCGTTGGCCGCCATGGCGGCGGCGCCGAGGTAGCGGCCGCGGCGGTCGGGGGGCGCTTCGAGCTGCACGATCGCCTGCGAGGTCGACGACGAGGTCAGGTTCGCCATCCCCGCGACGACGAGCATGACGAGGCTGAGCGCGAAGCTGCGCGAGATCGCGAACACGAGCAGGGCGGCCGCGAACACGATGGTGGCGGTGATCGCGAGTCGCACGCTCACCCTGATGCGGCCGATCGCCTCGAGACCGATACCCGCGGTGACGGCGCCGCTCGCCATGGCGACGAGCAGCATCCCGTAGGCGAACCCGGAGGTGTCGAGTTCGAGCAGCTCGCCGAACTCGGGCAGCAGGGTGACGATCGCGGAGCCGATGAGGAGCCCGACGAACGCCTGCAGCGTCATGACGGCGAGGATCGGCGGATGCCGCGGCACCTCGTGCAGCACTCCGAGCACCTCGCGGAGGCGCGCGGCGGGGGGTCGGTCGCTCGCGCGGCTATGGCCGTCGTAGGGCACGAGCAGCAGGTAGATCACGAACGGCAGGTACAGCAGCACGTTGATCGCCATGCTCCAGGCGGGTCCGACCGCGAAGAGCAGCGCGGCGCCGATCGCGGGGCCGGCGAGCTTCCCGAGGTTGAGGCCGGTCGCCATGAGGCGCACGGCGCTCGGGAGGTGTTCCGGGCCGACGATGTCGTAGAGCATGAGCTGGTCGGCTGGACCCCAGAAGGTGCCGGCGAGCCCGTGCAGGATGAGCAGCACGACGCAGTGCCAGGGCTGCAGGGTGCCGGTGGCGATGAGCACCGCCCAGCCGGCGGAGGCGAGCATGAAGCAGGCGGCACCGAGCTGGATGAGCCGACGGCAGTCGAAGCGGTCGGCGAGCGCGCCGAACGGGATCGCGAACAGCAGTTGCGGCAGCCAGTGGCTGATGACGGCGAATCCGGCGAGCAGCGGCGAGTGGAAGAGCTGCCACATCACGAAGTAGGTGACGGCATGCTCGAAGTGATCGGCTCCCATCATGAGGGATCCGCCCGCGAGGTAGCCCTTGTACCAGGGGGCGCGAAGCGCGGCGAATCTCACCGGACGACCCTACGCGATCGCCGAGTGGTCGCCTTTTCGCCTCATTTCGCGGTTTTGAGGCCAGAAACCGACCACTCGGCGATCGGTGGGGTGAGCAGGGGGCGCAGGATCGCGGCCACATCCCTCGGGCACCTGCGGGATCGTGCCGAAGCGGCCCGCGACGGCGTACACCTCGTCGGCGACCGCATCCGGCAGGGAGCCGAACAGCGCCACGGCATCCGGCAGCGTCCCGCACCGGCGCCCAACACCCCTCAGGACCGATCGAGCACGAGCCGCAGCTGCTGCGGCGCGAGCGAGATGCGCGCCTGCTGCCCCCACGACAGCACGATCCGGTCGCGCTCGATGCCGTCGCCGAACGCGACGAGCCGATCCGATTCGACCGTCACCGTGAGCGTCTCCCCGGCCGTGAGCGTGCCGCTCGTGAGGCTCGTGCCGGTCCAGCGCGACGGCCACGCCTCGCGCACGAACCAGGAAAGCCCCTCGGCCTCGGCATCCGGAAGCCGCTCCTGGAGCCCGCGATCGTGGGCGATCGACGCCGACCAGCCGGTCGACCCTGTGCCGGTGCCGACGATGATCCCCGACGACGACTGGCGCTCGTCCGCCCCAGACGGCACCGTCAGCGTGTAGCGCGAGGACTGGTGGCCCGCGTCTCCCAGGTAGAGGTCGTTGAGCGCGACGAGCCGCTGCCCGTCGTCGAGCACCACCTCCGCCATCGCCCTGGCGTGGACGGATGCGGTTCCCCGGATGACGCGGCCGATCGCGTCGGAGAGCTCGCGCGGCCGCGGCGGGAAGGTGACGAGCACCCCCGCGTTGCGCTGGGGATCCGGGTCGACGCCGATGACGGGCTGGCCCGCGAGGTACTTGGCGACGTTGGCGACGAGCCCGTCCTGGCCGACGGCGACGATGATGTCCTCCGGCCCGAACACGAAGCGGTCGAGGTCGCCGCGTTCGAGCTGGGCGAAACGCAGCTCGCCCGCCACCTCGCGCGCCGTGCGCAGGGCGAGCTCCTGGCGTTCGTCGCGTGCGACGAGCTCCGCGATCGAACGGCCGCGGCTGCGCAGGAAGAACTCGGCCTGCCCGTGGGTGGCATGCCGCTCGAGCAGCTCGCGGTACTCGGATCGGCGGTGCACCACGACGACCCGTGGCGTGAGCGACATGGGCGCCCGGTCAGCCTTCGCCGGTCGCGGTCGGGGTCGGGCCGGCGGCTCCGCCGTTGCCGGCGAGCAGCGCCGCGAGGATCTCGGGCGTCACCGTGAGCGAGCTGAGCGGCGGCATGTGCTGGGCGAGTTCGCGCAGCGCGATGGCCCGCAGCACCTCGGGAGGGACCCCGGCGTTGGCCGCGAGCCGCGCGGCCTCCGCGGCGGCGCTCGCCTCACCCGCCAGACGCACGGTGTCGGCGTGGGCGGTCGCCGTGACGCGCTCGCGCTCGGCGGACGCCCTGGCCGCGATGAGCTGGGTCGCGGCCTCCTCGGTCGCCCGCCGCTGCGCGTTCGCCCCCTCCTGCTGCACGAGCTGCTGCTCGCGGGTGGCGAGCTCGATCTTGTTCTGCAGCTCGTTCTCGGCGATCGCGCGCTCCCGCTCCACCGCGAGGGCGCGTCGCTCGTAACCGGCCGCATCCGCCGCCTGCTGCACCTGCTCGCGGACGGGCGCCTCGAGCGCGCGCTCCGTGTCGGCGTCGGGACGGATCGACACGATGCGCACCGCGATCACCTCGACGGAGGTCTCGGCGAGCCTGGCGTCCTCCGCGAGGCCGCTCGCGGTGACCGAGCGCACCGTGGGGGTTCCGCTGCGCAGCAGCTCGACGAGCGGCACGGCCGAGATGTGCTCGGTGGCGTACTGCTGGGCGAGCTCGGTGATGCGGCTGCCGACCTGCGCGAGGGGGCTGCCGATCCACCCGCCGTGGTACGGATCGATCGAGAAGTCGATGCGCGATGCCGCGACCTCCGGCTCACGGAAGCGGTAGGTGACGGTGGCCTGCACGGTCGCCTGCTGGAAGTCGGAGGTACGCGCGGCGAAGACGAGCGAGAGCTCGGACTCCGCGATCGGCACCTCGCTGATGGCGGCGCCGAGCGGGCGGAAGAAGAAGGCCGCGCCGGCCCCCGCATGGCGCACCTCGCCGCGCTTGCTGTGGATCACGTACATGCTCGGGGTCGAGCGCAGATGATGGGCGAACGGGAAGACGCGGATGCTGGCCATCGGGTGATCTCCGGGGTTGGTGACGGTCTGCCCGCCAGCCTAACCGTGCTCCTCGCGCGTCCCGAGGCCCGACCGCGAGCGGGTAGCATGGCAGACGGCCCATTTATCTCGACATCGAACTATCTCGGCGTCGAGACATCGGGTCCATCCGTCCTCGACGCATTGGAAGAAGCGACCCGCGTGGATCTCTACGAGTACCAGGCCCGCGACATGTTCGAGAAGCACGGGGTTCCCGTGCTCGCCGGCATCGTCGCCGACACCCCCGCCGAGGCACGCGCCGCGGCCGAGAAGCTCGGCGGCGTGACCGTCGTCAAGGCGCAGGTGAAGACCGGAGGCCGCGGCAAGGCGGGCGGCGTCAAGGTCGCCAAGACCCCGGACGACGCGGAGGCGGCAGCGGAGGCGATCCTCGGGCTCGACATCAAGGGCCATGTCGTCAAGCGCCTCATGGTGGCCGCGGGTGCCGACATCAAGCAGGAGTACTACTTCTCGGTGCTGCTCGACCGGTCCAACCGCTCGTACCTCAGCCTCTCCTCCTACGAGGGCGGCATGGAGATCGAGCAGCTCGCCGAGGAGCGCCCCGATGCCCTGGCGCGCGTCGAGGTCGACCCGCTCGAGGGCGTCACCCTCGAGAAGGCGATCCAGATCGCGGTCGCCGCGAGATTCCCGGCCGAACTGGTCGACAAGGTCGCCCCGGTGTTCGTGAAGCTCTACGAGGTCTACACCTCGGAGGACGCCACCCTCGTCGAGGTGAACCCGCTCGTGCTGACCGGAGCGGGGGACATCGTGGCGCTCGACGGCAAGATCTCGCTCGACGACAACGCGAGCGAGGTGCGCCACCACGAGCACGAGGCGCTCGAGGACAAGGAGGCCGCCGACCCGCTCGAGGCGAAGGCGAAGGCCGCCGGCCTCAACTACGTGAAGCTCGACGGCGAGGTCGGCATCATCGGCAACGGCGCCGGGCTCGTCATGAGCACCCTGGATGTCGTGGCCTACGCGGGCGAGAACCACCGGGGCGTCAAGCCCGCCAACTTCCTCGACATCGGCGGCGGCGCATCCGCGGAGGTCATGGCGGCGGGCCTCGACGTCATCCTCGGCGACCCGCAGGTGAAGTCGGTGTTCGTGAACGTCTTCGGCGGCATCACCTCGTGCGTGGCCGTCGCCAACGGCATCGTGGCGGCGCTCGGGATCCTCGGGGAGTCGGCCACCAAACCGCTCGTGGTGCGCCTCGACGGCAACCAGGTGGAGGAGGGTCGCGCCATCCTCGCCGCGGCCGCCCATCCGCTCGTCACCATCGCCACCGGCATGGACGAAGGCGCCGACAAGGCCGCCGAGCTGGCCGCCGCCCGCTGATTGAGTAGCCGCCGAGTTCGGATCCACCCGTTGATTGAGTAGCCGCCGCAGGCGGCGTATCGAAATCCCAGAATCGAGAACACATGTCGATCTTCCTCACCAAGGACTCCAAGGTCATCGTCCAGGGCATCACGGGCGGCGAGGGAACCAAGCACACCGCCCTCATGCTCAAGGCGGGCACCCGGCTCGTAGGGGGCGTCAACGCGCGCAAGGCCGGTACGACGGTGTCGCACACCGACGCGGATGGCAACCCGGTCGAGCTGCCGGTGTTCGCATCCGTCGCCGAGGCCATCGAGAAGACCGGCGCGGATGTGTCGATCGCCTTCGTGCCCCCGGCCTTCACGAAGGACGCGATGATCGAGGCCATCGACGCAGGCATCCCGCTGCTCGTCGTCATCACCGAGGGCGTGCCCGTGCAGGACACCGCCGAGGCGTGGGCGTACGCGAAGTCGAAGGGCAATACAACCCGCATCATCGGGCCGAACTGCCCCGGTATCATCACGCCCGGAGAGTCGCTCGTCGGCATCACGCCCGCCAACATCACGGGCAAGGGCCCGGTCGGCCTCGTGTCGAAGTCGGGCACGCTGACCTACCAGATGATGTACGAGCTGCGCGACCTCGGCTTCTCGACCGCGATCGGCATCGGCGGCGACCCGATCATCGGCACGACCCACATCGACGCGCTCGCCGCGTTCGAGGCCGACCCGGAGACGCGTGCGATCGTCATGATCGGCGAGATCGGCGGCGATGCCGAGGAGCGTGCGGCGGCGTTCATCGCCGAGAACGTCACGAAGCCGGTCGTCGGCTACGTCGCGGGCTTCACCGCGCCGGAGGGGAAGACGATGGGTCACGCGGGTGCGATCGTGTCCGGCTCGGCCGGCACGGCGCAGGCGAAGAAGGAGGCCCTCGAGGCCGCCGGTGTGAAGGTCGGCAAGACCCCCTCGGAGACCGCCGCCCTGCTGCGCGAGGTGCTCGCGAGCGCCTGACCCCCGCATCCGCCCCGTCCGCGACCCGGCGCGCATCCTCGGGTTGCTTTCGCAACTCAGGAGATGTTGCCAGCTTCGCGCCGACCGTGCCCTTATCCGCGGTTTCTCCTGAGTTGCGAAACTCGCGAATTCCGCAACTCAGGACAAACACCGGATGCGGGGCGACGGATGCCCTGGATCGCCGACTTCTCCTGAGTTGCGGAAGCGGCCGGGCGTGGCGCGCCCGTATCCGGCAGACACCGTAAGGTCGAGGAATGAGCACCGCAGAGCTGGGTCACTCCACACCGTCGGACGAAGGGGTCGACGCGCGCGGCATCGCGGCGCTCCTCGACGCGCTCGAGGGCGACCCCGACATCCGGATGCACGGCCTCGTGCTGCTGCGGCACGGTGCCGTGATCGCCGAGGGCTGGTGGGCGCCGTACGCCGCCGACCGCGTGCAGCTGCTGTACTCGCTCAGCAAGAGCTTCACCTCGACGGCCGCCGGGTTCGCGCGTGCCGAGGGGCTGCTCGAGCTCGACCGGCCGGTGATCGACTACTTCCCCGAGTACGCCGACGAGATCAGCGACCCCCGCATCCGCCGCATGACCGTGCGCCACATCGCCTCGATGGCGAGCGGCCACGCGGGCGAGACCTTCGACCGCGCACTGGAAGCGGGAGACGGCGACATCGTGCTCGGCTTCCTGCGCACGCCCCTCGACGCCGAACCCGGCACGATCTTCGCCTACAACCAGCCCTGCACCTACACGCTCGCGGCGATCGTGCAGCGCGGCGCAGGCCAGAGCCTTCTCGACTACCTGCGCCCGCGGCTGTTCGATCCACTCGGCATCCGCGACGCGTTCTGGATGGAGCACCCGCCGGGCAGGAGCCTCGGCTTCAGCGGGCTCTACTCGACGACGGATGCCGTCGCCCGCCTCGGCCAGCTGTACCTGCAGCGCGGACGCTGGGGTGAGGCGCAGCTGCTCGACGCCGACTGGGTCGCCGAGGCGAGCCGCGTGCAGGTCGCCCACGCGGATGACGCGGGCTCCGATTGGAATCAGGGCTACGGCTTGCAATTCTGGCGGTCGCGGCACGGCTACCGCGGGGACGGCGCGTACGGGCAGTTCTGCGTCGTGCTGCCCGAGCAGGATGCGGTGCTCGCCATCACCTCCGAGACCGAGCAGATGCAGCGCGTGCTCGACCACGTCTGGCAGCACCTGCTGCCCGCCTTCGACGCGCCGGGCGACGCGGCCGCGGATGCCGCCCTCGCGTCGCGCCTGGCATCCGCCGCGTTCCCGGTGCCGGCCGGTGTCGCCACGAGCCCGGCGGATCCCGCTCGCTGGGATGGGGCCGAGTTCTCCGTCGTCACCGCCGGTCCTTCCGCAGGCATGGTCGAGAGTGTACGGCTGCGTGCCGAGGGCGCCCGATGGGTGCTGTCGCTCGTCGACGCACAGGGCGAGCTGGCGTTCCCCGTCGGTGCGGGGGTGTGGGCCGAGTCGGCGCCGGGCGGCCTGGCGGCGGCGGTCGCGGGCGGCTGGGGCGGGGAGGGTTTCGTCGCCGAGCTGCTCGCCCTCGAGACCCCGCACACCCTGCGGATCGTCTGCCGCGCCGACGGGAGCGCCGAGTCGAGCTGGGTCACCCTTCCGCTCCGCGCGGAGCCGCTCCGCGTGCAGCGGCACCCCTGAGGCGGCGCCCTCACCGCGGCGCCCCGCCCCCGGCTCACGCGCCGTGACGGCTCGCGAACGGGCTCAGCCGAGCACGAGCGCGGCGGCCCCGACGAGCGGAGCCTCGTCGCCCAGCGCCGCGCGCACGACGCGGGGAGATCGCGCGTAGGGCAGCTCCGCGTGGTCGGCGGCCGCCCGGGCGACCAGCTCGGGGTACTCCGGCGCGACCCGGGAGAACCCTCCGCCGATCACGACCAGGTCGAGGTCGGTCAGCGTCCACACCTCGGCGACGAGCTCGCCGACCGCGCGCGCGGAGCGCAGCACCGCCTCGCGCGGGATCGGCTCCCCGCGCGCCCAGCCGAGGGCGAGCTCCTCTCCCGTCGAGCCCGGCCAGCCCTTGGCCCTCGCCCAGGCGACGCTCGCCGGTCCGGATGCCGTCTCCTCGACGGTCAGGACCGCGCCGTTCTCGTCGGCGCGGCTGGTGTGCAGCTGGCCGACATGCCCCGCGTTGCCGGTCCGCCCGCGCACCAGCCGTCCGTCGATGACGAGACCGCCGCCGACGCCGGTCGAGACGACCATCCCGAGCATCGAGCATCCCCCGCTTCCGGCGCCGAACCGAGACTCCGCGAGGGCGATGCACTGACCGTCGAGCGCGAGCTCGACGGGTGCGGGGGCGACGAGGGCCCGCACCGTGTCGCGCAGCGGGAACCCGGCGAGGAGAGGCAGGTTGACCGGATGGATGCGGCCCTCGTCGATCTCGATCGGCCCCGCGCTTCCGATGCCGGCGGCGCGGACCGGCAGCGGGCTGGAGGCGCGGGCGCGCCCGATGGTGTCGGCGAGCAGCTCGGTCAGCCTCTCCGGTGTCGTGTCGCGGCCGGTCGCCGCCCGCGCCCGGCTGCCGGGGACGATCCGGCCGTCGGCGTCGACGAGGGCGGCCTCGAGCTTGGTGCCGCCCAGGTCGACCGCGAGAAGCGTCACGCGACGGGCAGCACTCACCATGGCATGCTAGCCGCGACCGCCCCTGGACGGCACACCCTGCGCTTAGGCTTGGGGCATGACGCCTTCCCGCCGTCGCCCCGCACGCACCATCGCCGTCGTGCTGGCCGCCGCGCTCGCATTGAGCGGCTGCACCATCCTGCCGTTCTTCCCGAGCGGGGGCAGCACCCCCAGTCCAGAGCTCTCGGCGACGGGCGAAGATGTCGCACCCGAGCTCGAGCAGTACTACACCCAGACGCTCGACTGGTCCGGATGCGGCGCGAGCGGCATCGACTGCGCCGAGCTGACCGTTCCGCTCGACTG
This sequence comes from Protaetiibacter sp., assembly GCA_047605085.1. Taxonomy (GTDB): domain Bacteria; phylum Actinomycetota; class Actinomycetes; order Actinomycetales; family Microbacteriaceae; genus Homoserinibacter. The sequence continues at coordinate 2,692 of JASGGJ010000009.1, read as the reverse complement.
GGACGACCCGAGCGGCGACACGATCCAGCTCGCCATCGCGCGCCACAAGGCCACGGGAACCTCGCTCGGCTCGCTGCTCATCAACCCTGGCGGTCCCGGCGGCTCCGGCTACGACTTCGTGCATGACGCGGTGGACTACATCGTGACCTCCGAGGTGCTCGCCAACTACGACGTCATCGGCTTCGACCCCCGCGGGGTCAGCCACTCGACACCGGTCGAGTGCTACACCGACCCAGAGGACCAGGACGAGTGGCTGTACGGCACATACTCGTCCGCGTACGGCACCGAGGACTGGTTCGACGAGCTCACCGAGCGCGCGAAGGACTGGTCGGCGGCCTGCGAGGAGAACGCAGGGGCGCTGCTCGGCCACCTGGATGCGGCATCCGTCGCGCGCGACATGGACGTCATCCGGGCGGTGCTCGGCGACAGCGTCATGCACTACCTCGGCTACTCCTACGGCACCTACCTCGGCACGATGTACGCGGAGCTGTTCCCCGAGAAGGTCGGGCGGATGGTGCTCGACGGCGCCGTGGATCCCGAGGTCGGCGACCTCGACGCGCTCGCCGTGCAGATGGCAGGCTTCGACTCGGCGTTGCGGGCGTACATGGAGTGGTGCCTCACGGAGTCCGACTGCCCGTTCTCGGGAGACGCCGACTCGGCGCTCAAGACCGTGCGGCAGATGCTCGACACCGTCGACGCGCGGCACTTCGAGGCATCCGACGGCCGCGAGCTCGACTCGGCGACCGTGGCGACCGGCATCATCTTCACCCTCTACTCCGAGAGCTACTGGCCGGAGCTCTCGACCCTGTTCACCCAGCTGCGCAAGGGCGACGCCGACACGGTGTTCGACTACGCGGATGCCTACAACGGCCGCCAGTTCGACGGCAGCTACCCCGACAACGCGATGGACATCTACACGGCCGTCACCTGCGACGAGGGCACCCTCGCGAGCGACGGCGTCGACGTGTTCGCCGGCCTCGAGAAGATCGACGAGGCGGCCCCCATCCTCGGCCGCTACGCCGCCTATGACGACTACGCCGTGCTCAAGGCGGTGTGCTCGAACTGGCCGGTTCCGACCGCGACGCTGCCCGAGACCTTCACGGCGGACGGCGCCGCGCCCATCATGGTGATCGGCACGACGAACGACCCGGCCACCCCGTACGCGAACGCGGTGTCGCTCGCGTCGCAGCTGTCGAGCGGCTTCCTCGTCAGCTACGAAGGCGAGGGGCACACGATCTACGCCCAGGGGGTCTCGTGCATCGACGACACGGTCGACGCCTACCTCATCTCTGGCACAGTTCCGGACTCCGATCCGCAGTGCTGAGCGGGGTGCTGCGGCATCCGCATCCGGCGGTCGAGTAGCGACAGGAGGAGTGCGGACTTCGCTGGTTGAGCAACCCGCGGAGCGGGCGTATCGAAACCTGCCTGGCCGCTGCGCGCCACCCGCGCGCCGTGCGGGCCGTGACGTAGGGTCGGCTCGTGACCCGTCGCCTCACGATGCTCTTCTCTGGCGCCGAGGCGCTGCTCGTCGCAGGCATCGGTGTTGCGATCCCGTTGCTGCTCGCGACGCTGCTGTGGGCGATCCAGTTCGGGTTCGGGCCGGACTGGGCGGGGTTCTGGCGAGCGTCGGTGGACGTGTGGCTCATCGGGCACGGCGTCGACGTGACCTTCGTGCTCGATGAGACGACCGCGGCGACGATCGGCGCGCCGGCCGGCACGGTCGTGCTCGTCTCGATCTGCGCGCTCGGCTTCGCCCTGCTCACCCTCGCGCTCGGCGTGCGGGCGGGCGCGCGCGTCGCGGAGACCGGGAACCGGCTGCTCGGCGAGCTCACCGCGTTCGCGGTGTTCGGCGGGGTGTCGCTGCTGCTCACGCTCTCGGCGCTGCACGCATCCGCTCGGCCGTCGATCTGGCAGGGCGCGCTGCTGCCCGCGCTCGTCTTCGGTGCGGGGCTCGCGCTCGGGGTGCTGCGGGCGGATGCCGACCGCGGCGTGTCGACGCGGGGCCGGATCGCGGGGTGGGCATCGTCGTGGAGCCCGCAACTGCGCGCCGGGGTCGCCGCCGCGCTCAAGGCGGGGGCGGCATCCGTCATGCTCGTGCTGCTCGTGAGTGCGGTCGCCGCGACCGTCGTGCTGGTCGCCGGCTACGCGCAGGTGATCCGCATGTACGAGGCGCTGCACACCGAGGTGCTCGGCGGGGTGGTGCTCACGGCGGGGCAGTTCGCGTTCGTGCCGAACCTCGTCATCTGGGTCGCGTCGTGGTTCGCGGGGCCCGGCTTCGCGCTCGGGGTCGGCTCGCAGGTGTCGCCGCTCGGCACGACGGTCGGACCGCTGCCGACGATCCCCGTGCTCGGGGCGCTGCCGGCCGGCGAGTGGTCGTTCGGATTCGTGGGGCTCGCGGTGCCCATCGTCGCGGCGTTCGTCGCGGCGACCGCTGTGCGTCCCGCGCTCGCGCGCGCTCTCGGCGACATCCCCCGGATTCGGTGGTGGGCGCTGCTCGTCGGGGGCGGCGCGCTCGCCGGGGGGCTGCTGCTCGCCCTGCTCGCCGCGGCATCCGCGGGCGGCGTCGGTCCCGGTCGCTTCAGCCAGGTCGGCCCCGACCCGCTCGCCGTCGGTCTCGCCGCGACCCTCGAGTTCGCTCTCGGCCTCGCTCTCGGCCTCGCCGTCGCCTCCCTCCCCGCCCGCCTCCGCGGTT
>JASGGJ010000008.1:0-39920 GCA_047605085.1 Protaetiibacter sp. | reverse complement strand
TGCTCGGCGACGAGACGGCGCTGCCCGCCATCGCCCGCTGGCTCGAGGAGCTGCCTGCCACCGCACGCGGGGTCGTGGCGATCGAGATCGAGGATGCCGCCGAGCAGCACGTGCTGCATGCCCCGGACGGCATGGAGATCACCTGGCTGCCCCGCGACGGCGCCCCCGCCGGCACCGGCACGCGGCTCGCCGACTTCGCCCGCGGGCTGGCCGTTCCCGCCGGCTCCCAGCCCTACGTGTGGGCGGCCGGCGAGACGCACGCCGTCAAGCCGCTGCGCCACTGGGCGCGCGAGCTCGGCCTGGGCAAGGAGCAGGCGCACATCACCGGCTACTGGCGGCGCGGCATCGCCGGCGACATCCTCCCCGGTGCCCGCGGCACCGCCGCCTCCCTGCTGCCGGGCCTGTTCGGCGGTCGCGGGTGAGATGACGCTCTCGCGCCCTGCTCGGCACGACCGGAGGGCTCGCCGCGGCGGCGATCAGCGTCGGCGAGCTTCGTCGGAACCCGACGATGCCTGGGCGGAGGAGATCGCAGCGACCCGCACCGCCGAAGACGCCGGCGGTCCTGGACAGCTTCCCGATGAAGGCGGTTCTCGACACCAACGCGCCCGCCGGGAGGCCAGGGTGCGCCGCCTGCGCGAGACGCTCGGGGACGGCCGCCCCTTCGACGACGCAGCTGGCGCGTATGAATCGGTCGCGGGCTCGTGCTCGCACGGAACACCTCCGATTTCGCCGGCCTCGAGGGGGTCGTCGAGGTCATCGAAGCCTGACGGGGCCACCCTCGCCGGCATCGGCGAGGTCGAGACCGCTCACGGTGGAACACCGCCACAAAGCAGAAGACCGCCCCGAAGGGCGGTCTTCTCAACTCGACAGCCGTGACAACGGCCCGGGATCTTCTGTTCACGCCCGCTTCGACGGCTGGCGTTTCTCATAAGAGCCCGATGGTGGAGATGGGGGGAATCGAACCCCCGTCCATCGCTGTGAGCCTGCGCCTTCTCCGGGCGCAGTCCGTGAAATCGTTCTGCTCGGCTCCGACCTTCGTCACGGACACCTAAGTCGACGAGCCCAGCCCCAGTGAAAGTCCCGCGCGACCCTGGAACTCAGCCGCGCAGCAAGCCCTCTTGATGACGCCAGGGTCCGGATCGAGGGCGAGTCCGGTCTGACGGACCTATCTACTCCGCTTAGGCAGCGAGAGCGAGGTCGGTGCGCTTAACGTTGGCACCTATGGTGTGCGGAGGGCGTTTTCGAGATAACCCCGCATCCTCGGCCCGCTTCTCGCAGTTTCGCAGGCGATGTCGAAACCGATCATCCCCATGGTCACCTCGGGATCCGGAGATCCGTGAGAGGTGGGCCGTCATCACGCGCTGTGGAGTTGTTAAGCTACGCCGTCGCCGGCGCAGCCCTTCATAATAGCCGAGACCGGCTGGCCCTGGCAGGATGAGGCCATGGGTACCGTCATCACCGTGCAGGGTCACTTCACCGCCTGGTACCCCGCGGAACGCGCCGTCGTCCGCCTCGCCGTCGGCTTCGACGGCGCCAAGCGCGCCGAGGTGCTCGCCTCGGCGACCAGCTCGGTGCAGACCGTCATCGCCTCCGTCACGAAGCTGCACGACCCGGATACCGGACCCGTCACCTGGTTCGCGAGCGACCGCATCCGCGTCTGGGCGCAGCGGCCGTGGAACAACGAGGGCAAGCAGCTCGCGCCCGTCCATCACGCGGCCATCTCGATCACCGTGAAGTTCAAGGATTTCGACGCGCTCGCCGATTGGCTCGCCGAGGCGGCGACGGTGCCCGGCGTGCAGGTGAACGGCGTCGACTGGGCGCTCACCGAGGCCAAGCGCACCTCGGTGACCACGGAGGTGCGCTCGCGCGCCGTCAAGGACGCCGCCGACAAGGCGCGCGTCTTCGCGCAGGCGATCGGCCTCGCGCACGTGACGGCGACCGCCATCGCCGACCCGGGAATGCTCGGTGTCTCCGGCGGCCCCGGCGCTCCCGCCCCCGCGATGATGCGCGCGGCGGCGTTCGCCGCCCCGCCGGCTGGCGGCGCATCCCTCGACTTCACCCCGGAGGACATCGAGGTCTCGGCATCCGTCGACGCCCGCTTCGAGGCCGGCTGAGCGCGCACCCGTACCGTGAGCCGATACGGGGCGGTCCGGCTCACTTGAGCCCGGAGCGCACGAAGGCGTCCACGACGTAGCGCTGCAGGAACAGGTAGATCAGCAGGATCGGCAGGCACGCGATCCCGGCGGCCGCCATGACGGCGCCCCAGTTGTTGCCCTCCGCGCCGAGGAAACTGCGGATGCCGACCTGGATGAGCGCATCCGAGTCGCGCAGCACGAGAGTCGGCCAGAGGTACTCGTTCCACGCGGAGATGAACAGCATGATGCCGAGGGCCGCGAGCGCCGGCCGCATGTTGGGGATCACGACCGTCCACAGGGTGCCCCAGCTCGACCGGCCGTCCATGTGACTCGCGTCGAGGAGATCGCGCGGGAACGCCTGCATGTGCTGCCGCATGAGCATCACGCCGAACGCCGAGCAGAGGTTGGGCACCACGACGCCCCCGATCGTGCCGAGCAGACCGAGCTGCGAGACGAGCAGGTAGTTGGGAATCATCGTGACCTGGAACGGCACGAGCCACGACCCGATGAAGAGCAGGAACAGCAGCCGCCTGCCCGGGAACTCCCACATCGCGAACCCGTACGCGGCGAGGATCGCGAGACCGAGCTGCGCGACTGCGAGCACGAGCGCCATCCCGAAGGTGTTCACGAGCATCCCGCCGATGGGGATCGTCTCCCATACGTACGCGAGGTTGTCGAAACTGATGGGCCACGGGATGAGCGCCTGACTCAGCGCGTCCTCCGGCCGCCGGAGGGCGGTCGCGAACATCCAGTACACCGGGAAGATGCTGAACAGGGCGAGCGCCCCCAGCAGCAGGTGCCCGAGAGCGATGCCGGATCGCGTGCGGGTGGCGACCGCCAAGTCCTCCGCACGCGAGAGGGCCGGCGCGCTCACGGTGAGCGGGGCGGCGACGGTGACGAATCCCATGGGATGCTCCGATCCGATCAGTTGTCGTAGAAGCTGAGCCGCTCGGACAGCTCGACGAAGAGCAGCGCGATGAGCCCGAAGCCGACGAAGAAGATCACGCCGGCCGCGGCCGAGAGTCCCGCGTCGAAGTTGCGGAAGCCGAACTGGTACAGCAGGTAGTAGATGTTGGTGGACGACCCCGACGGCCCGCCCTGGGTGAGGATGTCGATGATCGGGTAGGTCCACTGCGCCGCGAGCAGGATCGTCATGAGCGCGAGGAACACGAGCGAGGGCGACAGCAGCGGCAGCGTGATGCGGCGCACGATCGTCGCGCCGCCCGCGCCGTCGAGGGACGCCGCGGCCGCATAGTCCGGACTGATCCCGGCGATGCCTGCCGCCACCACCAGGACCCCGAAGCCGAGCATCTGCCATCCGACGATCACGACGACCGCCCACAGCGAGAGAGCCGGATCGCGGAACACGTTGCCGATCTCGACGCCACCGGCACGCAGTGCCTCGGGGATCACACCGCCGTCGGCGGCGAAGAGCCACCTCCAGACGGCGCTCGTCGCGACCGGCGTGATGAGGAACGGCACGAAGATGAGCGCCTGGTAGAACGTCTTCCAGCGTCCGCTCACCTGCCGGGCGGCGAGCGCGATCCCGACCGGCAGCACGGTCGAGAACACCAGGAACGCCGCGATGTAGACCGCCGTGTTGCCGAGCGCCTGGTGCAGCTCCGGCAGCGCCAGCACCCGGGTGAAGTTGCCGAGGCCGACGAACTCCCGCGGACTCGTCGGGATGAGGTTCCAGTCGTACACGGAGAGCGCGAAGGTCTCGCCGAGCGGTTTGTAGGTCCAGACGACGAGCAGCACGACCGAGGGGACGACGTAGAGATAGGGCGCGAGCGGAACCCGCCCGCACCGACGTCGCCGCCCCGCCGCGGCAGCGGCATCCGAGGCGGCCTGCACGGCTGGCGGCGGAACGGCGACGAACACGACTACTCCCCGACCGACGACGCGATCGAGGCGAGCTGCTCCTCCTGGCTCATCGCCATGAAGCGCTCGAGGGTCTCCGGCGTCATCTCGTAGACGGTGGGGAACTGCCCGATCGGCACGACCGAGTGCAGCACCCGATCGTCGTAGACGTGCACGAGGTTGTACGACTGGCCGCCGTCCTGGCCCCGGCCGGCCGGGTAGACCACCTGCAGGTCCTGCGTGTAGCAGGTGGCAGAGGCGACCGAGACCGGCACCCCCGCGAAGGTGCTCGTCGTCGAGTAGTGGAGGTGGCCTCCGAGGATGCCGCGCACATCCGTTCCCGAGATCACCTCGGCGAGGCGGTGCTGATCGCGCAGCTCGACGAGCGCGAGCAAGCCGAGCGGGCTCGGGACGGGCGGGTGGTGAAGCGCGATGAGCGTGCCGTCGGGCGCCGGCGTCGCGAGCTCGGCCCGAAGCCACTCGAGCTGGGCGTCGTCGATCTCACCCCAGTGCTCGCCGACCACGGTCGAGTCGAGCGCGACGATGCGCAGGCCGTTGACGTCGAACACCCGATCGATGGGCTCCTGGCTCGGCTCCTGATCGAGCAGGCCTTCCCGGAAGGCACGGCGCTCGTCGTGGTTGCCCATGACCCAGATGACCTGGGCGCCGAGTCGCTCCGCTGCGGGCTCCACGAGCTCGCGCAGCCGACGGTAGGCGTCGGGGCGGCCCGTGTCGGCGAGGTCGCCCGTGAAGACGATCGCCTCGGGCCGCGCGTTCGATCGTGCGAAACCGTCGAACAGCTCGCCGAGGTTGGCATCCGAGTCGATGCGCTCGTGCAGCAGCTCGCCGTCGCCGACGAAATGCGTATCGCTCACGTGCAGAATGGTGTGGCTGGGGGCCGGGTACTGGCCTTCGAACATGGTCATGGTGTCCTTCTCTCGTTGCGGTGGATGGCGATCGGTGGGTCAGCGGACGAGGCTCGATGGCTCGAGGAGCGCGGTGCGGGCGGCCTCGATGTCCTCCTCGCCGACGCCGATCGAGGCGAGGTAGGCGATGATCGAGCCGTGCTCGGCCTCGAGACGGTCGAGGATTCCGGAGAGCAGCTCCGCCGGACTCGAGCTGATGAGCGCATCGACCTCGGGGACGAGCACGACGCCGTGGCCGGCGAAGCGGGCCCGCATCCCGTCGGCCCACTCACCCGCGAGGTGCACCTCCGACTGCGCGTAGTCGGCGATGACGTCCTCGCGGTCGACGCCGGCCGCCAGGAGCGCGAAGGCGACGACGAGGCCCGTGCGATCCTTGCCCGCCGTGCAGTGGACGAGCACGGGCTCGTCGCCGGAGCGGGCGACGACCCGGACGGCACGGCCGAGGTTCGTCCCGTGCCGCTCGATCATCTGGGCGTATACCTTCTCGAGGCTCGCGTCGCCGCCGAGCATGCGAGCCGGATCTGCTCCGTCGAAGACGGGGAGCTCGTGCACGACCAGCTCGAGTCCGTCCAGGCGGCTCGGCGCCTCCTCCGCCTCGCTCGGGTCGCGCAGGTCGATGACCTGACGGATCCCGAGCAGCCGGAGCTGCTCGCGGGCGCTCTCGTCGAGGCGGTGGAGGGCGTCCGAACGGAAGAGCTTCCCCCAGCGCGTCGTTCCTCCCGCGGCACGGTAGCCGCCGGTCTCGCGAAGGTTGTAGGTGCCGGGCACCGTACGGTGCCGTTCGAGGGCGGGCGCCGATGCGCCGGGGGCGAACTCCATAGCTCCTACTCCTCGATGAGGGCCTGTGCGCGCTTCTGCGCGTCAGCCAGGGTGCTCGCGGGATCCTTGCCGTAGAAGACCGAGTCCTCGATCGCGGTGGCGAGGATGTCGTCGACCTGCACGTAGCTGTCGCCCGGGTACGACGTCCAGGGCTCGAGATCGTCGAGCTGCGCCAGGTTCGGCGCCACGAGCGGGTTGGATGCCGCCCACTCGGCGAGCGGTCCGTCGCCCTCGGTGAGGCTCGTGCGCAGCGGCAGGTAGCCGATGCCGGTCGTGATCTTCTCGTAGGCGTGGGCGCTCGTCATGAACTTCATGAACTCCCAGGCCGCCGCCTGCTTGGCCGGGTCCTGGCTGAACATGAACAGGGCCGAGCCGGAGTTGGTCGGAACGACCGGCTTGTCGCCGAACGCCGGCATCCCGGTGTTCCTGAGCTCCCAGCCGGCGGCGGATGCGGCGGCCATGAAGGTGCCCTGCAGCGCGGAGGTCTGAAGCTGGATGAGCGACTCGCCCGTCGCGAATGCCTCGTACTGGCTCGTCGAGTCGAGGTTGGCGAGCAGGCCCTCGTCGTAGAGGTCCCGGAGCATCTCGACGGCGCCCACGGCATCCGGCTCACCGAACTCGATCGTCTCGCGGTCCTCGCTCAGCACGCGCCCGCCGTTCGAACGGATGATGCCCTGCATGCACCAGTTGCCGCCGACGACCGCGCACGAGATCGTGATGGGCGCCTTGCCGGTCTTCTCCTTGAGCACCCGGGCGACCTCGGCGACGGCGTCCCAGGTCGAGAGGTCGACATCGTCGGGAAGCCCGGCATCCGCGAACGCGGTCGCGTTGTACCAGAGCACCGGCGTCGAGAACACATAGGGGATGCCGTAGGTCTCACCGTCCCAGTCGCCGAGCGTGGCCGCCCTCTCGTGGAACGGGTAGTCGCCCCCGAAGAAGTGCTCCTCGACCGCGGCGGAGCCGACGAGCTCCTCGACGTCCTGCGCCCCGAGCTCGTTGACGATGTAGTCGAGGCCGTCGAAGGTGAGCTGCGCCACGTCCGGCGGGCTGCCGGCGAGCAACTGAGTCTGGACGCTGCCGACGGTGTTGGTGCCCGCCGTGCTGGCGCCCTGGGTCGGCTGCGCCGTCACGGTGATGTTGGGGTGCTCGGCCTCGAAGTCGGCGACGAGCCCGTTGATGGTGTCGCTCCAGGCACCGGCCTGCAGCAGGTTGTAGCTCTCGAAGACGATCTCGACCTTCTCGTCGGGATCGAGCTCGGCGAGCGTGCCGGTGGCACCGCCCTCCTGCCCGCCGGCGCAGCCGGTGAGCAGGAGGGCGGACGCGGCGAGGGCCGCGACCGCGCCGACACGGACAGGGTGGGACATGACTCTCCTCAGATGGTGGGCGGGGTGTTCGGGTCTAGGCGTCGACGAGCTCGGATTCGCGCGCCGGAGCGGGGACGTGCTCGTCCTGCCACTCGAGTCGGCGACCGGTGGAACGATCGAAGAGGTGCACGTTCGCGACGTCCGCCAGAAGGGTCGCGGGCCCCGGCGCGATCGTGGACGACCGCGCGACGCGAACCGAGAAACGCGACTCGCCCACCCGGCAGGCGACGATCTGCTCGCTTCCGAGGTTCTCGACGAGCTCCACGGTCGCCGCGAGCACGACCCCGTGGTCCACGGGGGCCTCGGCGACGAAGGCGAGGTGCTCGGGGCGCACACCGAGCACGACGTCGAGCTCCGGCGTCTCCCCCTCCCACAGAGTTCCCGCGGCGCCCTCGGCGGCGACGGCGACGCATCCGTTCTCGGTCGTGATGCGCGCGTCGACGAGGTTCATCGCGGGACTCCCGACGAAGCCCGCGACGAACACCGAGGCAGGGCGGTCGTAGACCTCATCCGGGGTGCCGAGCTGCTCGAGCCGCCCGGCGTTCAGCACGGCGATCTTGGTGGCCATCGTCATCGCCTCGACCTGGTCGTGCGTCACGTAGACGAAGGTCGCGCCCAGGCGGCGATGCAGCGCGGTGAGCTCCTGCCGGGTCGCCGTGCGGAGCTTGGCGTCCAGATTCGAGAGCGGCTCGTCCATGAGGAAGGCACTGGGGTTGCGCACGAGGGCGCGCCCCACGGCGACCCGCTGACGCTGTCCGCCCGAGAGCTGCTTCGGTTTGCGATCCAGGAGGTGATCGATCTCGAGCGAACGCGCGACCTCCTCGACGCGCTGCCGGATTCCGTCGCGCGGAGTACGGCGCACGTTCAGCGGGAACGCGAGGTTCTTGGCGACGGTGAGGTGCGGATAGAGCGCGTAGCTCTGGAAAACCATGGCGAGGTCGCGCTTCTTCGAGGGCTGCTCGGTCACGTCGACGCCGTCGATCCGGATCCGGCCGCCGGACGGCTCGAGGAGTCCCGCGATCATCCGCAGCAGCGTCGTCTTGCCGCAGCCGCTCGGGCCGAGCAGCACGAGGAAGTCGCCGTCGTCGATCGCCAGCGTGATCGATTCGACGGCCGTGGTCCCGGCGAAGACGCGGGAGAGCGCGTCGAGTTCGATGGTTCCCATGGAATCCTCCGTTCGGAACGGGATTCCCTGGATATCGTCACCGGGAAATCGCGTTACACGAGGAGGATGGGCGGCTCAGGTGAACACCAGGCGACGCCCTTCCGAACGTCCGCCACGAAGCTCGCGAACATCGTCGAGAAGCCTCGAGTGCTGGTTCAGAGCTCGTGCCGGGCGTCGTCGACGAGGTTCAGCACCTCGTCGAGCACCTCGGCGCCCGCGTGCTCCGCCGGGGCACCGGAGAGACGCGCCACCTCCAGTTGCAAGGAGGACACCAGCAGCAGTTGCGTGAGGTTGCCGCTGACGCCGTCGTCCCAGGAGTGGAAGGCGGCACCGGCCACGAGGGCGTGCGCCGACAGCTCGGCGAGGCGCGACCGCGCGTAGCTCGTGATGCCCACCACGACCGCACCCGCCGCATCCGCCGCCTCGACGGCACGCAGAGTGACCGCGTTCATCCCGCTATCGCTCACCGCGAGGCAGACGTCCGCGGACGTCAAGGTGCGCGCGGTCATCTGCTGCGTCACCGCATCCGCTGGCGCCTCGCACGACCTTCCGGTGACGAGCAGCCGGATGGCGGCCTGCTGAGCGGCCGCGGCCGAACCGCCGTTCCCGACCGCCAGCACCCGCCGTGCGCCGGCGATCGCGGCGGCTGCGGCGTCGAAGCTCGCGAAGTCGAGGGCACCGAGTGCATCGCTCAGCTCGCGCGCGGTGTGGTCGAACTGGGCCCGGACGCGGTCGGCGCTCGAGTCTCCCGGGGTGAGTGCGGGGCGACGTTCGGCAGCGCCCAGATCGCGCAGCAGCAGCAGCCGGAGGTGCTGGAAGCCGCGGAAGCCCAGGTTCTGGCACGCCCGGATCACGGTGGCCGACGAGGTGCCGGTGCGCGCCGCGAGGTCGGCGACCGAGAGCAGCGCCACGACATCCGGATGCTCCACGCACGCGATCGCCACCCGCTGCTCGCTCGGGACGAGAGCGGGGACGAGGGAGCGGATGCGGGAGACGGTCCCGCCGATGGGCGGATCGCCGGGGTGCGCGTTCATGCCGATGTCTCTATCACGTCACGATGAACGCCAGGGACTACTCCCCCAGGTGGCTGCGGCTCGCCATGGCGCGGTCGGCCTCGCGCTTGTCCTGCCGCTCTCGCAGGGCCTGACGCTTGTCGTACTCGCGCTTGCCCTTGGCGACCGCGAGCTCCACCTTGGCGCGGCCGTCCTTGAAGTAGATCGAGAGCGGGACGAGCGTGTAGCCGCCCTCCTTCGTGCGATGGCTGATCTTGATGATCTGCGCCTTGTGCAGCAGGAGCTTGCGCTTGCGGCGGGTGGCGTGGTTGGTCCACGACCCTGAGCCCCACTCCGGGATGTGCACGGCGTCGAGCCACAGCTCGCCCCCGTCGATGTAGGCGTAGCCGTCGACGAGCGAGGCCTTGCCCTCGCGCAACGACTTCACCTCGGTGCCCGAGAGCACGATGCCGGCCTCGTAGCTGTCCTCGATCGTGTAGTCGTGGCGCGCCTTGCGGTTGGTCGCGACGACCTTCTCGCCTTTCTCCCGCGGCATGACGCACCTCCCTCGACACTCGCATCCGACACGGCAGCCGCCCAGTCTATCCGCCAAACGTTGCAGAGTCTGGAGGGGCTAGGCCTTGAGGTAGCGGCGGATGGCGACGCTCGCCGAGAGCGCGGCGAGCAGGGCGCCGACACCGATGAGGACGGGGGCGACGATGACCGCTTCCTTCAGCCCGATGAAGGTGTAGTCGGTGACCCGCTCGGCGAGGTAGCCGTTGACGAAGAACTGCACGATCGCGACGACAGCACCGCTCGCGAGCAGTGAGCCGATGAGCGAGGCGAGCACGCCCTCGAGGATGAACGGCGTCTCGATGAAGCGGTTCGACGCGCCGACGAGGCGCATGATCGCGAGCTCGCGACGCCGCGAGAACGCCGAGAGCCGGATCGTCGTCGCGATGAGCAGCACCGCCGCGACGAGCATGAGGGCGGCGATGCCGACCGCGGTATAGCTCGCGGCGTTCATGATGTCGAAGATCGGCTGCAGCAGGGCGCGCTGGTCCCGCACCTCGTCGACGCCGGGCATGCCGCTGATCGAGTCGATGATGACGTCGGAGTCGTCCGGATCCACGAGCTTGATCTGGAAGTCGGCCGCGATCGAGTCGATCGTGGCGATGCCCACGATGTCGGATCCCGCGAACTCCGTCTGGAAGCGCTCGAAGGCCTGCTCGCGCGTCTCGAAGGTCACCTTCTCGACGAACTGGCTGAGCGTGCCACCGGAGAGCTGGGCCGAGACCGCGTCGATCTGCTCCTGCGTCGCATCCGCGTTCTCGCAGTTCGGGATCACCTCGATGCACATGTACACCGTGACCTCGGCGCGGTCGTACCAGTAGCCCTTCATCTCGCCGATCTGCAGCTGCAGGAGGATGGCCGCGCCGAAGAAGGTCAGCGAGATGAAGGTGACGAGGATCACCGACACGACCATGGAGAGGTTGCGGCGGAAGCCCTGGCCGACCTCGGAGAGGATGAGTCCGAGCCTCATGAGCGGCCCTCGGGCTCGACGAGCGGCGGCGGGACGGGAGGCGCGGATGCCGCGTCCGGCCGCACGGGCGGCGGCTGCCGGGGGACGAAGAAGGAGGCCGCGCGCGGCGTCGGCGAGGCGGAGGGCACGGACGCGTCGGACGCGGCCGGGACAGCGGGAGGTGCGGCAGCCGGTGTGGGCGCGGCGGCCGTGACCGGCGGGATCGAGGTGCGCACCGCATCCGGGGCGGGCGCCCCCGACGCGGCGAGGCGCTCGCGCTCGAGGTGTACGCCGAAGTCCTGCACGGGGATCGCCTGCGTCTGGTAGCCGCCCTGGCGCTCGTCGCGCACCACCTGACCCGAGATGAGCTCGATGACGCGGCGTTTCATCGTGTCGACGATGCCGGAGTCGTGGGTGGCCATGAGCACGGTCGTGCCGTTCGCGTTGATCGTCGACAGCAGCGTCATGATGCCCGCGCTCGTCGCGGGATCGAGGTTGCCGGTCGGTTCGTCGGCAAGCAGGATCGCGGGCTTGTTGACGATCGCGCGGGCGATCGCGACGCGCTGCTGCTCCCCGCCAGACAGCTCGTGCGGGAAACGCCCCGTCTTGCCGGCCAGTCCGACCATCTTGAGCACATCCGGAACCGCCTCCTGGATGAAGCCCTTCGACTTGCCGATCACCTGCAGCGAGAACGCCACGTTGTCGAACACGGTCTTGGCGGGCAGCAGCCGGAAGTCCTGGAACACGACGCCGAGGCTGCGCCGGAAGTACGGCACCTTGCGGTTGGCCAGGGTCGTGAGGTCGTTGCCGAGCACGTGGATCCTGCCCTTGGTGGGCCGCTCCTCCTTGAGGATGAGCCGCAGGAAGCTCGACTTGCCGGAACCGGACGCGCCGACGAGGAACACGAACTCGCCCTTGAGCACCTCGAGGCTCACGTTGTTGAGCGCGGGACGCGTCGTCCCGGAGTAGCTCTTGGTGACCTGGTCGAATCGGATCATGGCCTCTCGAGCCTAAGCAGGCGCATCCGCGACCCCGGTTGCGACACTCCCCCCGTTCGGGATCGGGGGGATCTCGATACACCGCCGACCGCGGCACTCGATCAACGGGTCGTGACCGCCGACCGCGGCACTCGATCAACGGGTCAGTCGCGAGCCTGCTTGCGCCAGCGGATGCCGGCCGCGATGAAGCCGTCGAGGTCGCCGTCGAAGACGGTCGCCGGGTTGCCGGACTCATAGCCCGTGCGGAGGTCCTTCACAAGCTGCTGCCCGTAGAGGAAATAGGAACGCATCTGGTCGCCCCAGCTCGCCGTGATGACGCCGGCGAGCTCCTTCTTCTTGGCGGCCTCCTCCTCCCGCTTGAGCAGCAGGAGTCGGGTCTGCAGCACCCGCATCGCCGCCGCGCGGTTCTGGATCTGCGACTTCTCGTTCTGCATCGACACGACGAGACCGGTCGGGAGGTGCGTGATGCGCACCGCCGAGTCGGTCGTGTTGACGCTCTGCCCGCCAGGCCCAGACGAGCGGAACACGTCGACGCGGATGTCGCCCTCCGGGACGTCCACCTCGACGGCCTCCTCCATGACGGGGATCACCTCGACGGCCGCGAAGCTCGTCTGACGCTTGTCGGCCGAGCCGAAGGGGCTGATGCGGGCGAGCCGGTGGGTGCCCGCCTCGATCGAGAGGGTGCCGTAGGCGTAGGGGGCGTCGACCTCGAAGGTGGCCGACTTGATGCCGGCGCCCTCCGCGTAGGAGGTGTCCATGACCTTGACCGGGTAGCCGTGCCGCTCCGCCCAGCGCAGGTACATCCGCAGCAGCATCTCGGCGAAGTCGGTGGCGTCGTCGCCCCCGGCACCGGAGCGGATGGTGACGACCGCCGAGCGGGAGTCGTACTCGCCGTCGAGCAGGGTCTGCACCTCGAGATCGCCGATCGTCTTCTTGAGCGATTCGTACTCGGCCTCCGCCTCCGCGGCCGTCTCGGCATCCTCGGCCTCGCGGGCGAGCTCGGCGAGCACCTCGAGGTCGTCGATGCGACGCCCGACCGCGGTGACCCTGGCGAGTTCCGCCTGCCGGTGGCTGAGCCTGCTCGTCACCTTCTGCGCGTTCTCCGGGTCGTCCCAGAGGTCGGGAGCACCTGCCTTCTCGGAGAGCTCGGCGATCTCCTGCTCGAGCCGGGCGACGTCGACGACGGCGCGGATGTCGTCGAAGGTGCTGCGCAGGGTGGAGAGCTGGGCGGGGAGGTCATCGAGCATGGCGGGTACCAGCCTAGGTGCCCGACGGGCGTAACGTTGTTCGACGATGGACCCCTCCCCCGCCGGCGCGCGCTTTCCGTGGCGGCAGGTGGTCGTCGCGGCGTTCCTGCCCACGATCCTGTTCTCGATCGGCGAGGGCGCCATCATCCCGATCATCCCCGTCGTCGCCCACGGCCTGGGCGCGAGCCTCGCCGCCGCCGGGCTCATCTCGGCGATGATCATGATCGGCGAGTTGCTCGGCGACATCCCGGCCGGCGCGCTCGTGGCCCGGATCGGTGAGCGCACCGCGATGATCGGCGCCTCGCTGCTGTCGATCCTGGGCCTCGTGGTCTCGGTTTTCGCGCCGAATCCGTGGATGCTCGGGGCCGGCATCCTGCTGATCGGCATCGCGACCGCGGTGTTCGCGCTCGCCAGGCACGCGTTCATGACGAGCTTCGTGCCGCCGGTCTACCGGGCCCGCGCGCTGTCGACCCTCGGCGGCACCTTCCGGCTCGGCTACCTGATCGGCCCGTTCATCACGGCCGCCGTCATCCAGGCGACGGGCGCCGCGGCCAACGCCTTCTGGATCCATGCCGGGGCGTGCCTCGCGGCCATCGTCGTGCTCGTCGTGCTGCACGATCCCGCCGATGTCGTGACCACCCGGCCGGGTCCGGGCGCGCGCGACGCGGCGGAGGCCGAGCGCGGCCTGTTCCGCACCATCCACGCCAACCGCCGAGTGCTCGCGACACTCGGCACCGGGTCCGCCCTCGTCGCGGCGCTGCGCTCCAGCCGGGCGGTCATCCTGCCGCTCTGGGCCGTGTCGCTCGGGATTCCGGATGCGACGACGGCGATCATCATCGGCTCGGCAGCCGCACTCGACTTCGCGCTGTTCTACGCGGGCGGGTGGATCATGGACCGCTTCGGGCGACTGTGGACGGCCGTGCCGTCGATGGTCGGGCTGGGGCTGGCGCACCTCATCCTCGCGTTCAGTCACGACGCGGATGGCGCGGTGGTCTGGTTCACGGTCGTCGCCGGGCTCATGTCGCTCTCCAACGGGATCGCCGCCGGAATCCTCATGACGCTCGGGGCCGACCTCGCCGACCCCGCGCATCCGGCGCCGTTCCTGGGTGCGTGGCGGTTCGCGAACGATTCGGGGGCGGCGATCGCCCCGGTGCTCATCGCCGCGCTCACGGCTCTCGCGTCGCTGCCGTTCGCCGCGGGCGTCATGGGCGTGCTCGGGCTGCTCGGGGCGCTCGAGCTGCGGATCTACGTGCCGCGCTACGCGGGACAGCGTCGCGAGCGGTGACCGCCGCTCAGACGAGGAGCAGCACCTCCTCGTGCCCGACGAGCATCGAGGTGATGCGGTCCCCCGTCACGCCGAGGATCACGACGAGCCCGTCGGAGGCCGCCCGCAACGAGAGGACGTCGGCCGGCACGTAGTCGGCGTAGTACGGGCTCGCGCGCACCTGATCGAGGTAGGCGTCGTCGACCGGCGACGCCCATCCGCTCGAGGCCGAGGTGTACGAGATCAGCTCGCCGGTGGCGTCTTCGGCGGAGATCTCACCGCAGCACTCCGAGGAGGCGAGGATGTAGGTGACCGGCTCCGAGAGCCACGGCCCGACCGCGGCGGGGTCGCCGGCCTCGATGCCCGCGACGATCGCGGCACGCTCGGACGCGTCGATCGACGGCGGCACGGGTGTCGGGGTGTCGATCGGCTCGACCGTCTCGGTGGGCGCCGGGCTCTCGGATGCGCTGGACGAGCCGCTCGGTGCGGGGTCGCCCGGGGTGCACCCCGCGAGGGCGACGGCGAGCAGGATGGCGGTGATCGCGGCTGCGGCACGGGCGGGTGAGGCGGTGGTTCTCATGGCGCTCCGTTCTCGGGGTTCGCGAACACGGCGCCGCGGGGTGCGTCGCCGGCCGGCATCGGGCGGAGGCCCGCCGGGATCGGCCATGCGAGCTCATAGGTCTCGAGCGGCACGTCGATCGCGCCGAAGTCGTCGCGCTTGACGCGGATGCCGTGCGTCGACACCTCGAGGATACGCACGCGCAGCGGCGCGGCGTCCGGGCGCTCCAGCAGGTACAGGTCCGCGAGGTAGCCGATGCCGAGCCCGTCGAGCAGCTCCTCCGCCGCGAGCCAGTCGAGCGCTGTCGCGCGATCACGGCCCAGCAGATCGATCGGCACGAAGCCCTCGCCTTCCGGCCGCATCCACCCGACACGCTCGCCGTCGTGGCGGCGGTGCTCGATCCAGTCGCTCATGTCCACGTCCTCCACGCTACGGGCGGATCCGCAACTCAGGAGTTTCATGGCACACGCACGCGCAGCCGCCGCATCCCGCGCAAATCTCCTGAGTTGCGAGAATTCCGGGTTTCGTAACTCAGGAGGAAACGGGCTGTTACGGCGTCGCCGCCTCGGATCCGCGCGGATGTCCTGAGTTACGAGACCACGCGGCGCGTCGAGTTCGACCGGGTCAGCCGAAGACGGAGCGGGCGGTCGCCGTGGCCTCGAGGCGGAGCCCGTCCGGGACGAAGACCGTCACGACGGGCGGATGCCAGGTCGACGACACCGTGACGGTCGCGCTCAGTCCGTCGGCGGTGCCGGCGCGGACCACGGTGAGATTCTCGAGCTCGGGCACCGGGTTGCCCGCGAGGTAGTCGGCGACCGCGGATGCGACGGCCGCGTCGTCGAGCAGCGGTCGCGGCCCGTCCGGCGTCAGCCGCACCTCGTCGAGCTCGAAGGCTTCCGCACCGACGAGCGCGGCACCGTCCGCGACGGTGAAGAGCCGCTTCTTCTCGAGGTAGAGCGAGGTCGCGGCCGTCACGAGCAGCACGACGGCGAGGCCGAGGACGCCGTAGAACACGACGAGCGGAAGGGTCGAGCCGTCGTCACTCGCGAACGCCGCCCGCCGCCGCACCAACCACCGCCGAACCGCCGCCCGCATCCGCACCGCCGCCCCACCCCTGTGGCGCCACGCCCGCGTCACGGACCCGCCCGGAAGCGCGACACCTGCTCGGTGGCGACCGCGTGCACCGGCACCCCGAGCGGCACCCCGAGCCCGAGCACGGGCGGGGCGAGCGGCAGCGGCACGACGATCGAGAGCTCGATGGTCACGAAGCCACGGCGTGCGAGGCAGTCGGCGGGATCGGGACGGCAGCTGATCGCGACCTCGGCGGCGCCCGCGTCGAGACCGTAGTCGGCAAGCGTGACCCGGATGGCGCGCTCGGCGGCGGCGCGCGCATCCGTCTCCGTCTCGGCCTGCACGAACACGCGGCTCGCCTGCCGCACCGCCCCCTCGGTGCCGAGCGCGGCGGCCTGCAGCGCCGACACGACGAGCACGAGGTAGACGAGCGGCACGAGCAGCAGCACCCCGACGGTGATGAACTCGAGCGAGGCCGAGCCGTCGTCGCCTGCCGCCTCAGTCCAGCGTCTCGCGCGCGGCATGCCCCTCCACCTCCAGCGCACGGTCGGGGCCGAGCAGCCCTGCGAGCGGAAGGATGGTGCGCACCGTCACGATGACGGCCGGGACGCCCATCCAGGTGCCCTCGTGCACGGTCACGTCGCGCGCGTAGTCGGGTCCGACGGCCGTGCTGATGAGGTCGACGGTGCGCCCGACGGCGTCGGCGGGCTCGTTGTCGGCGAGCGCCCCGTAGCGCGCCCCTTCGGCTGCCGCGTCGAGCACGGTGTTGCGGATGTGCAGGGCGAGCGCGAGTTGCAGCACGCCGATGGTCAGGAAGGTCAGCAGCACCCCGACGAGCACGAACTCGACGGGCGCCGATCCGGCGTCGTCGCGGATCACCCGTCGCACCCGCCCCGACCCGATTCGCCCTGGCCCAGCCCGCCCCGACCGCACCTCAGATCCCGGAGACCTTGTCGATCGCGTTCTGGAAGATCTCGGACAGAGCAGGCCCCGCGAGCGCCCAGATGAGGATGACGAGCGCCGCGGTCATCAGGGTGATGAGCACCCAGCCCGGCACGTCGCCGCGGTCGTCGGAAAGGCGGTGCATCAGTCGTCGCATGCGGACAGTGTGGAGCGGATGCGGGGCGAGCGTCGGCGGTTATCCACAGACCGGGCGGCGCCGTCGCGTACTCGCGAATTCGAGCGGACTGACGGGGAGGACGGTTCGAGCGCATCGGAAAGACACCGCTATGTAGGAATTGACTTAATTAAATTAATACTGAAATACTGAGGTCGTGGATGTCTTCGTAGCGCTCGCCGATACCACTCGCCGCCAGATCGTCGAGCTTCTCGCGCACGGAGAGCAGTCGGCCGGGGAGGTGGCCGCGCAATTCGACTACACCCGCCCCGCGATCTCGCATCACCTGAAGGTGCTGCGACAGGCGGGACTGGTGCGTCGACGAGTGGATGCTCAGCGTCGCCTCTACAGCCTGGATGCGGCAGGTCTCGATGAGCTGGACCGGTGGACCGCCACCCAACGAGAGTTCTGGACGGGCCACCTTGACCGGCTCGAGAACCAGATCCGCGCCGACCTCAACGCCGGTCGTCTGCCGGGCGCCGCATCGACTCCCACCGCGCGGACTCCCGGCACACAGACTTCAGGGAAAGGAATCTCATGATGACCGACCACTCACACGACGCAGTCGTCCTCGACGGGCACACGGTCCGCTTCCAGAGACTGTTCCCGGTCACCGTCGAGCAGCTGTGGGCCTACCTGACCAGCGCAGACGGCCTGACGCGGTGGATCGCCGACGGGGAGATCGGCCCCAGCCGAGCCAGTTTGCGGTTCCACGACAACGGCAGCCGGATCGACGGCGACGTGCTGATCTGGCAGCCGCCGACCGTCGTGGAGTTCGAGTGGAACGGCGGTCCCACCCAGGCGGGAGGCAGCCGGGTCCGCTTCGAGCTGTCGGAGACCGCCGAGGGAAGTCAGCTGGTCCTGACTCACAGCCGGGTCGTCCCCTCGACCGCGCCCGATTTCGCCGCCGGATGGCACCGCCACCTCGACACCCTCTCTGCCGTGGTCGCGGGAACCGAACCGGCCGAGGATCGCCCCAGCTGGGACGAGCTGCGTCAGCACTACCAGGCCAGGCTGCTCCCGTCATCTCCCCACTGACAACACCTCAGAACCCCAGCTCGAGCACGAGTGTGGCGGGGAACAGCGCGAAGATGATGGTGACCGGCAGGATGAGGAATACGAGCGGCACGAGCATCGCGACCTCCTTGCGGCCCGCGGACTCGAGCAGCTGACGCTTGGCGTCGTCGCGGGAGTCCTGCGCCTGCGCGCGCAGCACCTCGACGAGCGGGCTGCCGCGCTCGAGTGCCGTGGTGAGCTGCTCGACCGTGCGGCTGAGGGCCGGCAGTTCGAGGTCGGACGCACAACGCTGCAGCGCTTCCGCGAGCGGCACGCCCACGTCGACGTCCGTCATGACGCGGCCCAGCTCCGCCGCGAGCTCGCCGGAGCCGACCCGCGCGACGCGGCGCAGCGCATCCCGCACGGTCTCCCCCGCCGCGAGCGCGAGACTCAGGAACTCGAGCACGGTCGGCAGCTCGGCGGCGATCCGCCTCATCCGGGAGCGGGCGCGGGCCGCGAGCAGCTGTTCTGGCAGCAGCAGCCCGGATGCCGCGGCCACCGCCACGAGAACGGTCGCGGCGAGCGGCGAGACGGCGGCCTCGCGGGCGATCGCCAGCACCACCGCGAGCCCCGCAGCGGCACCCCCCGCCGCCCACAGCAGCTGACGCGAACGGAACACCGCGACCGGCGACGCCGAGCCGGACTGCCGCAGCCGGCGCTCGACCGTCGCGTCGCCGCCGAGCACCGCCGCCACCGCGCGCACGGCCCGTTCGAGCGCGGGAGCGGCGAGCTCGGCGAGCAGCGAGCCAGGTTCGCCCGTGCGCCGGGCGCGCAGGCGCCGCGCCTCCGCCGAGACGTCGAGCACGTGCGGTGCGATGCGGTCGGCGAGGCGGCCCGCACCGAGACGCGGCACGAGGGAGGCAAGGGTCCAGAGGCCGAGGCCCAGCACGATCCCGAGGCCGATCGCCGCGGCGAGCGTCGGCGTCACGCGAACCACCTCCGCTCCTCTGGCAGCCGCCCCACCGCGAGCATGAGCCGGTACGCCACGACGGTGATCACGAGCCCCACGACGAGCACCGTCACCCCGGCGAGAGAGTTGTAAGCGCGCACCGCCTCGGGCCGGGCGGCGAGCAGCAGCAGCACGAGCCACGGCGCCGCGACGCCGAGCCTGGCGGCGCTCACGACCCAGCTCTGCCGCGCCTCCACCTCGGATCGGATGGCGGCATCCGCCCGCAGGTGCGCGGCGAGGGCACGCAGCACGCCGGGCAACTCGGTGCCGCCGACCTCGCGCGCCACCCGCAGGGTCTCCACGACGCGGTCCGCGACCGGGTCGGCGAGCCGCTCCTTGAGCGCGTCGAGGGCGAGCGTGAGCTGACCGGTCGCGCGCGAGTCGACGGCGAAGGCGAGGAACGCCGGACGCAGCGGGGCCGGGCCCGACACGCCCAGCGCCTCGAGCGCATCCGGGAGCGCCTGACCGGCGCGGAGCCCGGCGACGAGGTGGTCGAGCGCGTCGGGCCAGACGGCGCGCATGGCGCGACGGCGGGCGCGGGCCCTGGCGCGGACGACCGCGAACGGCAGCGTCCCGGCGGCGAGACCCGTCGCGGCGGCGAGCGCGACGACCGGGACCACCGCGAGGGCGAGCGCCGCCGCCGCGAGTGCGAACAGCACAGAGACGATCACGAGCGTGGACGCCGACACCCGGCCGAGCCCCGCCTGCCGCACGAGGTCGCCGAGGCCAGGCCGGGCCGGGCGCCGCGGCGCCGACCGCGACGCGGCGGGCCACAGCCACGGAGTTGCGACGAGCACGAGCCCGACGCCGAGGGCGAGCCCCCAGGCCGCCGCGATCACGCCGGCCCGCCCGCGTCCGGCCCGCCCAGGACAGGCCCGCCCACGACCGAAGCAGCGTCGCCCGCCTCCCGCAGGATCGCCACCGGATCGACACCCGCCCGCTCGAACCCCGCCATCCGCGGCGGCAGCTCCCCGGTCGCCGCGAGCCGCTCTCCGTCGAGCGCGAACAGCGTCACGGCCTCGACCGCGCCATCCCGCACCCGCCCGGTGGGGGCGGCGATCTCGACGACGCGGCGGCGTCCGTCGCGACGCAGCTCGGCGTGCACGACGAGGTCGATCGAGGAGGCGACCGTCGGCGTGACGAACGATACGTCGATGTTGCGGCCCGCGAGGAGCGGCAGGGTGCAGAGCTTGACGATTCCGTCGCGGGCGCTGTTGGCGTGCAGCGAGCACATGCCCGGCACGCCGGAGTTGAGGGCGATCAACAGGTCGAGCGCCTCCGCCTCGCGCACCTCGCCGACGATCAGCCGGTCGGGCCGCATCCGCAGCGCCTCCTTGATGAGCCGGCGCAGGCTGATCTCGCCGGTCCCCTCGAGACTCGGCTGCCTGCACTGCATCGCGACGTGGTCGGGCGCGTCGACCGAGAGCTCGAAGGTCTCCTCGACCGTCACGATCCGCTCGCTCGCCCGGCAGGACCCGAGCAGCGCGCCGAGCAGCGTCGTCTTGCCGCTGTGGGTCGCCCCGGTGACGAGGATGTTGTGGCCGCTGCGCACCGCGACGTGCAGGAAACCGGCGGCCTGGCTGGTGAGCGAGCCGAGGGTCACCAGGTCGGCGAGCCCGCGCATGCCGGTCCGGAAGCGGCGGATGTTGATCGACACGTGCCGGCGGGCGACGTCCGGGATGACGGCGTGCAGCCGCGAGCCGTCGGGGAGCGAGGCATCGACGAACGGCGAGCTGAGGTCGATGCGCCGCCCGGTCTGGTGCAGCATCCGCTCGAGCAGTTCGCGCACCTCGGCGTCGGTCAGTGTGACATCGACGCGCTCGGAGACGCCGTCGCGGGCGATGAAAACGCGATCCGGGGCGTTGATCCACAGCTCCTCGACGCTCGGATCCTCCAGGAACGGCTGCAGAGGACCCAGGCCGGTGATCGCGGCGACCACCTGCCGCGCGACGTGCGCCTCGTCGTCCAGCAGCGGAACCGAACCGCCGAGGGCGAGTTCCGCATAGCGCTGCACCTCGTCGCGCACGTAGCGGTCGGCGAGCTCGCGGTCACCGCGCAGCTCGACGCCCTCGCGGCGCACCCGCTCCCGCACCTGCTCGGCGATGACCCCGACCACGCTCGTCACCCGCCCAGGATGCCCGGATGCGGCCGCCTGCGTAGGAGGTTGTCCACAGGCGCTCGCCTAGACTCGAGCCTGCACCCGCGGGAGTGGTGGAACGGTAGACACGCAGGATTTAGGTTCCTGTGCCTCACGGCGTGCGGGTTCGAGCCCCGCCTCCCGCACTGTTTCCGGTCATCCGGGGCGAGCGGATATCGAGACGGCAGTTTCGACCCCAAGGTATGCGTTCATCCGGTCGCTACTGCCGTCTCGGCGGAGACCCGCGCCGTCGTCGCGCGCTCCCAGGTTCCGGATGCCGTGAGCGGCTACGCTGAACGCAACCCGCCGGCCGATCGCGACGCGCGACCGACGTTCAGGAGACCCGCTCGTGCCGTTCACCACCGCAGCCCTCGCCCTCGTGGCCGCCGCCCCCATGGGACTCATCCCCTGGCTCGACCCCCACGAGATCATCGTCGCGGCGGGGCCGTGGGCGCTGCTCGTGGTGTGCCTCATCGTCTTCGCGGAGACCGGCCTGCTCGTCGGCTTCATCCTGCCGGGCGACACCCTGCTCGTCATCACGGGGCTGCTGAGCTTCACCGGCACCATGACAGAGTCGGGAACCGGCATCCAGATCCCCATCTGGTGGATCTGCCTCGCGATCGCCGTCGCCGCCTTCCTCGGCGGCGAGGCGGGCTACCTCATCGGGCACAAGGCGGGCCCGAGCATCTTCGAGAAGCGGGAGAGCGGGCTGTTCTCGAAGGAGAACGTCATCCGCACCAACCGCTTCTTCGAACGCTGGGGGGCGCTCGCGATCGTCGTCGCCCGTTTCGTGCCGATCGTGCGCACCTTCGCGCCCGTCGCGGCGGGCGTCGCCCACATGAACTACCGGCGCTATTCCCTCTACAACGCGATCGGCGCGTTCATCTGGGGTGCCGGGCTCACCTTCGCGGGCTTCCTGCTCGGCTACATCCCGCCGCTCGCCGACTTCGTCACCGAGTACATCGACATCATCCTGCTGTGCGCGATCGCGCTGGCCGTCATCCCGACGGTGTTCCACTACGTCCAGGGGGTCGTGAAGGCCCGCCGCGCGCGTGCCGCGGATGAGCGGCCGCTCACCGACGACGAGGCCGTGCTCGACCCGGACCTGCTCGACGACTGACGAGCGGTCGGTCAGCCTCCCGCCACCAGCAGCACCAGCAGCGTCGCGTTGAGCACGATGAGCGCCGCGGCGGCGACGGCGGCAAGCGCGGTGGTCCAGGCCCGGTTGGCGGCGTCCCCCATCAGCTCGCGACGCCGGGTGAGCGCCACGAGCGGCACGAGCGCGAACGGGATGCCGAACGACAGCACCACCTGACTGAGCACGAGGGCGAGCGTCGGCGGTGCCCCCGCCACGAGCAACGCGAGGGCAGGCACGAGCGTCACGAGCCGCCGCGCGAGCAGCGGCACCCGCACGCGCAGCAGGCCCTGCATGATCTCCGCCCCCGCGTAGGCGCCCACCGAGGTCGAGGCGAGACCGGATGCCAGCAGTCCCACCGCGAAGAGGGTCGCGATCACGGGCCCGAGCGCCGCGCCGATCGCGGCGTGCGCCCCCTCGAGGGTGTCGGTGCCCGCGACGCCGGGAAGTGTCGCGGCGGCGAGCAGCAGGATGACGAGGTTGACCGTGCCGGCGACGGCCAGCGCGACCGTGACGTCGATCCGGGTCGCCCGCAGCACGGCGCGCCTGCCCGGCCCCTCCTCGACGCGGCCGAAGCGGTCGCGGGTGAGCGCCGAGTGCGCGTAGATCGCGTGCGGCATGACGGTCGCCCCCAGGACGGATGCCGCGAGCAGCACCGATCCGGCGTCCGTGAACCGCGGGTAGAGCCCCGCGACGGCGGAGGCCGGGTCGACGGGGGCGACGACGAGGCCCGCGCAGAATCCGACCGCGATGATCGCGACGAGCCCGATCACGATGCGCTCGAAGATGCGCGGCCCGCGACGGCTGTGCAGCACGAGCAGTGCGAGCGACACAGCGCTCGTGATGACGCCGCCGACGGGCAGCGGCAGCCCGAACAGCAGACGCAGCGCGATCGCCCCGCCGATGACCTCGGCGATGTCGGTCGCCATGGCGACGAGCTCCGCCTGCACCCAGTAGGCGTAGCGCGCGGGGCGCGAGCGGATGCGGCGCCCGAGCAGGGCGGGCAGGCTCTCGCCTGTCGCGATCCCGAGCTTGGCCGAGAGGTACTGGATGAGCCACGCCATCGCGTTCGCGACGACGACGACCCAGACCAGCAGGTAGCCGTAGCGCGCACCGGCGCTCGCGTTGCTGGCCACGTTGCCGGGGTCGAGGTAGGCGACCCCCGCGACCATCGCGGGGCCGAGCATGCCCCACACGCCGCGCGGCGCGGCCGGCCCCATCGGTTTCGGCATGCCGAAAAATCTAGTCGATGCGCGAGATCCAGACCGACTCGACGGCCCCATCCGGCAGCTCGCCGACCGCGACGACCGTGTCGAGCCCGATGCCGTCCTCGCCGAGCCGCCGCAGCACCTCGGGGTCGCGGTCGCTGATGCGCGCCACCCGGCCCCGGGCCGCGGGGCCGAGCTGGGCGGCGAGCACCGCATCAGGGCGGACGACGCGGCCATCCGCATCCGGGATCGGATCGCCGTGCGGGTCACGCGCGGGAAAGCCCAGCTGCGCGTCGATCGCCGCGAGCAGCCGGTCGCTCAGCACGTGCTCGAGCACCTCCGCCTCGTCGTGCACCTCGTCCCAGCTGTAGCCGAAGCCCGCCACGAGCCAGGTCTCCACGAGCCGGTGCCTGCGCACCATGCGGAGCGCCTCGGCGCGCCCGGCGTCGGTGAGCGTGATCGCCCCGTACGGCGCGTGCGCCACGAGCCCCTGTGCGCCGAGCTTCTTCACCATCTCGGTGACGGTCGACGGCACCAGCCCGAGCCGCGCCGCGAGCTGGGTGCCCGTGATGGGGGCGTCCTGCCACTCGGTGTGCGTGTAGATGACCTTGAGGTAGTCCTCGATCGTCGAGGATGCCGGCTTAACGATGGGCGTGCTCCTCGTGTTCGGCGTGCCCCGCGGGCTCGAGCTGGAAGGTGGAGTGGGCGACGTCGAAGTGGCCTGCGAGGCAGCCCCCGAGCGCGTCGAGCAGGGTGTGGGTCTCGCCGCGCTCGAAAATCCCGGACTCAACGACGACGTGCGCGGTGAACACCGGGGCGCCGGAGGTGATGGTCCAGATGTGCACGTCGTGCACGGCGATCACCCCGGGTACCTCGCCGAGGTGGTCGCGGATCTGCTGCACGTCGCGGTCGCGCGGCGCCGACTCGCTGAGCACCCGCACCACGTCGCGCAGCAGCAGGACCGCGCGCGGCAGGATGAGCGCGGCGATCACGAGCGAGGCGATCGCATCCGCCGGAGAGTAGCCGGTGACGAGGATGACGACGGCCGCGACGATCGCCGCGATCGAGCCGAGCAGGTCGCCCAGCACCTCGAGCAGGGCGCCGCGCAGGTTGAGCGAGCGCCGGTCGCCGCCGCGCAGCACGAGGTAGGCGGCGACGTTCGCGGCGAGGCCGGCCGCGGCGATCACGAGCATCGTCACGGCGTCGACGTGAATGGCAGGTTCGGACAGGCGCCGCACCGCCTCGACCGCGACGACCGCCGCCACCACGACGAGGATCAGGCCGTTCGCGAGCGCCGCGAGCACCTCCATCCGCTGGAAGCCGAAGGTGTGCCGGTCGGTCGCGGGACGGGAGGCGACGACGGATGCGGCGAGCGCCACCGCGAGCCCGATGCCGTCGCTGGAGAGGTGGCCGGCGTCTCCGAGCAGCGCGAGCGACCCGGAGACCGCGGCACCGGCGAGCTGCACGACGAGCACCGCGAGCGTGATGCCGAGCGCGATGCCGAGCCGCGCCCGGTTGCCGCCCGCCGTGCGCGTCGGGTCGTGCCCGTGATCGTGCGCCACGGGTCCAGGGTATTCGCCCGGGTGGTCGAGGAGCGCCCGCGCAGCGGACGCGTCTCGAGACCACCGCCGAGTCCGTCGTCCCGGGCCTCAGCCGTACAGCTCCCGCATTCGCTCCACAAGCGTCCCGAAGGCGCGGGCCCGGTGGCTGATCGCGTTCTTCTCCTCCGGAGTCAGCTCGGCGGAGCTCGTGGCGACCCCGTCCGGCCGGAACACCGGGTCGTAGCCGAAGCCGTGGCTGCCAGACGGCGCCTCGAGCACGACGCCCGGCCAGACTCCGCGCACGACGAGCTCGCGGTCCCCGTCGACGAGCGCGGCGGCGCACACGAACTCGGCAGCGCGATCCGCCTGGCCCGCGAGCTCCGCGAGCAGCAACTCGTAGTTGTCGACGTCGTCGCGCGTGCCGGCGTAGCGAGCCGAGTGGATGCCCGGCGCACCGCCAAGGGCGCGCACCGAGATGCCCGAGTCGTCGGCGACCGCGGGCAGGCCGGTGTGCGCGTTCGCGGCGCGCGCCTTGATGAGCGCGTTCGCCTCGAAGCTGTCGCCGTCCTCGACCGGCTCCGGCCCGTCGTAGCCGACGAGCTCGTGCGGACCGAGTCGCGCGCCGAGGATGCGGCGCAGCTCCTCGACCTTGTGGGCGTTGTGGGTCGCGAGGACGAAAGTGGTCACGGGGAGCCGGTTCAGTCGGCGAGGGTCTCGGCCTGGATGCGCGCGAGCTCGGCGTTGCCCGCGAGCGCGAGGTCGAGCAGCGAGTCGAGTTCGCGCCGGTCGAACGGCGCCCCCTCGGCCGTGCCCTGCACCTCCACGAACAGGCCTCGTCCGGTGACGACGACGTTCATGTCGGTCTCGGCGCGCACGTCCTCGACGTAGGCGAGGTCGAGCATCGGCACGCCGTCGATGATGCCGACCGATACGGCCGACACGGTGTCGATGAGGGCGCGCGCGTTCTTCCCGATGAACCCGCGTTCGCGGCCCCAGGCCACGGCATCCGCGAGCGCCACGTAGGCGCCGGTGATCGCGGCCGTACGGGTGCCGCCGTCGGCCTGCAGCACATCGCAGTCGATGACGATCGTGTTCTCGCCGAGCGCCTTCGTGTCGATGACGGCCCGCAGGCTCCGGCCGACGAGCCGCGAGATCTCGTGCGTGCGCCCGCCGATGCGACCCTTGACCGACTCGCGATCCATCCGTTCGTTCGTGGAGCGCGGCAGCATCGCGTACTCGGCGGTCACCCAGCCCTTGCCCTTGCCGAGCAGCCAGCGCGGCACGCCGTTGGTGAAGCTCGCCGTGCAGAGCACCCTGGTGTTGCCGAAGGAGATGAGCGCGCTGCCCTCGGCCTGCGCGCTCCATCCTCGCTCGATCGTGACGGGTCGCAGCTGGTCGGCGGTGCGGCCGTCGGCGCGGGGGGCGGCAGCTCTGTCGGCGGGGGTGTCGGTCATGGGGCTCCTTCGGACGGATGCAGGGGCTCAGGCGGATGCGGCTGTCGCGGCGGATGCGGCGCCCGGCACCGAGATAGCGCCGGTGGGGAAGCTCTCGACGTGCCGCACCTCTGGCCCGAGGAAGCGCGCGGCGAGCGCGCGGAAGGCCCGCTCGTCGTCGCCCGTCGACTCGAAGCGGTGCCGAGGCGGGGTCCCCGCGGTGCGCTCGATGCCGTGCGAGACGAGGGTGCGGTAGACATCCGCTGCGGTCTCGTCGGCGCTCGACACGAGCCGCACGCCCGGCCCCATGACGTACTGGATGGCGGCCGACATGAGCGGGTAGTGGGTGCAGCCGAGCACGAGCGTGTCGACATCCGCCTCGATGAGCGGCATCAGGTACTCCCGCGCCACCTGGAACAGCTCCGGCCCACTCGTGACGCCCTCCTCGACGAACTCGACGAACCGCGGGCAGGCGCGGCTCACGAGTTCGAGGCCGTCGGCGGCGGCGAACGCGTCGTCGTAGGCGCGCGACTGGATGGTGCCGGCCGTGCCGATCACCCCGACCCGTCCGTTGCGGGTCGCCCGCACGGCCGCGCGCACCGCCGGCTGGATGACCTCGACGACCGGGATGCCGGCCCCGGCCGTGTAGCGCTCGCGCGCGTCCCGCAGCACGGCCGCCGAGGCGGTGTTGCAGGCGATCACGAGAGCCTTGACGCCCTGGGCGACGAGGTCGTCCATGACGCCGAGAGCGAGGGCGCGCACCTCGGCGATCGGGCGCGGACCGTAGGGGCCGTTCGCCGTGTCACCGACGTAGAGGATCGCCTCGTTCGGCAGCTGGTCGAGGATCGCCCGCGCCACCGTGAGCCCCCCGACCCCCGAGTCGAAGACGCCGATCGGCGCGTCGGCGGGCGCGTCCGTGGGTGTGTCGGGGACGGATGAGCTCACGATGTCCCAGCGTACCCGCGGCCCTGGTCCCGCCGGCTTCGCGGCGGGCTGTGGATGAATCTCCCGCGGGATCGGACGCGTGCCCTAACGTGGCGGCATGCACAGAGCGCCCTGTCTCCTGCCCGCGGCGGCCGTCGCCGCTCTGGCGCTCGCGCTCGTCGGCTGCACGACTCCCGACTCGACGCCGACTCCCCCGCCGACCTCGGATGCGGCGCCTGTCTTCGCCTCGGACGAGGAGGCGCTCGCGGCGGCGGAAGAGGCGTACGGGGAGTACCTCGCGACGGTTTCGCAAGTGCTGGCCGACGGAGGCACACACCCCGAGCGACTCAAACGGTACCTCGTTGCCACGCTGTACGAAGAAGAGCTCGCGGGATACGAAGAGCTCGCTGCGAATGGTTGGCGAGGTATCGGAGCCTACTCGTTCGAAATGACTCCGCAAGATCTCGATCCTGCTTCCGGAGAGCTTGCGGTGTATGTCTGCGACGACCGCTCGGCTCTCGACATTGTCGATGCGAGCGGCAATTCAGTCGTTGAAGATGGTCGTCCTGACCGCGCCCCTTCTGAAGTCAACTTCGTATGGGATGGAGCGCTTCTCATAGAGAGCCAAACGGCGTGGGATGGCGGCGGCGTTTGCTAATCAAGACCATTCTCGTGATCGCACTCGGAGCGTCCTCCCTCGGTGTCACTTCAATAGTTGCTGAAACTTGCACGAGGTTGGACTACGACCTTGGGAGGTGCAATATCGGGTCGACGATCTCGGAAAACGAAGCCATCCTCGAAGGCAGCATCTCTGGAGCCTCGGACGACACGTCGAGCGGCACGGACAGTACCCGCGGCAGCAGCAGCAGCGACACCACCGCCACCGCCGATACCTCCACCTGCACCACCACCTGCACCACCGACGACCCCGCGGGGCCGCCGCGAGATGGTTACGACGTCGTCGTCATCACGCTCGCCGACATCGCGCGGTTCCGACCGACACCGGGCGCGCAGCGGATGGAGCCCGACGGCTGGGTGATCGTCGGGTTGCCCGCGAACTTCTATTCCCTCGCCGGTCAGCAGGTCGTGCCGGGGGAACTGCTCGGCGAGTCGGCCGACGTACGGTTCACCCCGGTGTCGTGGCACTGGGACTACGGCGACGGCGCCACCGCGTCCCTCGGCACGAAGGGCGACACCTGGGCGGCCCTCGGGCTGCGCGAGTTCGACGCGACCCCGACGAGCCACGTCTACCAGCGCGCTGGCGACTACACCATCCGCCTGTCGATCGTCTACCGCGCCGAATACCGGATCGCGGACGGGCCGTTCACCCCGATCACCGGCACGATCACCCTCCCCGCCAACGAGCTGCAGATCACCGCCGGCGGCGCCAAGACCGTGCTCGTCGACCGCGATTGCACGCGTGCGCCCTCCGGCCCCGGCTGCTGACGGCATCCGCGCCCCGCCCCGCCCGACCCCCGGCTTTCGCAACTCAGGAGATCACGACCGGATGCGTCTCCCGTGCCCTCCGCGGGGCAGATTCTCCTGAGTTGCGAAAACCGCTCGCTTCGCAACTCAGGAGAAAACGGGCGGATGCCGACGTGTGCGTCCCGATCGCCGGGGATCTCCTGAGTTGCGAAACCCGGAATCGGGCGGGAGGAGCACGACGCCTCCGCCTACGCTGGGCCCATGTCGTCGACCGCGCTGCTCACCGACCGCTACGAGCTCACGATGATCGACGCGGCCCTCCGCGCCGGAACCCACGACACCCCGTGCGTCTTCGAGCTGTTCGCGCGCCGGCTGCCGGCCGGGCGTCGCTACGGCGTCGTTGCCGGAACCGGGCGCCTGCTCGAAGGTCTCACCGAGTTCCGGTTCGGGCCCGGCGAACTCGCCTCCCTCAAGCACGCCGGGGTGGTCTCGCCCGAGGCGCTCGACTGGCTGGAGTCCTACCGTTTCACGGGCGACATCCGGGGCTACCGCGAGGGCGAGCTGTACTTCCCCGGCTCGCCGTTGCTGGTCGTCGAGGCGGGGTTCGCGGAAGGGGTCGTGCTCGAGACGCTCGCGCTCTCCACGCTCAACTACGACTCGGCGGTCGCGAGCGCGGCAGCCCGGATGGTGTCCGCCGCGAACGGTCGCCCGCTCGCCGAGATGGGGTCGCGCCGAACAGGTGAACGCTCCGCCGTCGCCGCGGCCAGAGCCGCCTACATCACCGGATTCGCCGCCACGAGCAACCTCGAGGCGGGGCGAAGCTGGGGGATCCCGACGATGGGGACCGCGGCCCACGCCTTCACGCTGCTCTTCGACGACGAGGAGCAGGCGTTCCGTGCCCAGCTCGCGAGCCTCGGCACCGGCACGACGCTGCTGGTCGACACCTACGACATCCCTCGGGGCGTCGAGAACGCCATCCGCGCCGCCGGCACCGGACTCGGCGCGGTGCGGATCGACTCGGGCGACCTCGGCGTCGTCGTGCGCGAGGTGCGCGCGCAACTCGACGGGCTCGGCGCGACCGGCACGCGCATCGCGGTCACGAACGACCTCGACGAGTACGCGATCGCGGCTCTCGCCTCCGCGCCCGTCGACTCGTACGGTGTGGGTACCGCGCTCGTCACCGGCTCGGGTGCGCCCGCCGCGGGCATGGTGTACAAACTCGTCGCCCGCCGGGATGCCGCGCGCGGCTGGATCGGGGTCGGCAAGTCGTCGGAGGGCAAGGCCACCGTCGGCGGGCGCAAGCAACCGGTGCGGGCGCTGCGCGACGGGGTCGCCGTGTCCGAGGACATCCACGTCGAGGACCCGCCCGTCGAGGACCCGCCCGTCGAGGCGCTCGATCCGGATGCGGGACGCCCGCTGCACGTCCCGCTGGTCACGCGAGGCGAGGCGACGGCCGAGGCGCTCGGTGCCGAAGGGGTGGAGCACGCCCGCGCCCACCACGCCGCGGCGATCGCCGAGCTGCCGGCCGAGGGGCTGCGGCTCTCGCGGGGGGAGCCGGCGATCCCGACACGGTATCTGTGAGGGGGCGCGGCGCGGGGTCTCGATACGCCGCCTTCGGCGGCTACTCGACCAACGGAACACAGCGCGGTCGGCGGCTACTCGACCAACGGAAGAGGCTGAGCTCGACAACTACTCGAGCAGCGGAAGAGGTCGCGGCGCGCCACTCGACCAACGAGAGGGACCACGCGCCGCGCCCACTCGAGCAGCGGAAGAGGCGGCGGCTAGCTCAGGCGGTCGTAGATCTTCTGGCAGTCGGGGCACACCGGGAACTTCTGGGGATCGCGCCCCGGCACCCACTTCTTGCCGCACAGCGCACGCACCGGCTTGCCGGTCACGGCCGACTCGACGATCTTGTCCTTCTGCACATAGTGCGCGAAGCGATCGTGATCGCCGTCCTCGGTGAGCTCGCCCTCGAGGAGCTTCTCGAGCTCCCGGTCGAGCACATCGGTGCCGCCGCCGATCCGATCCGCATCCAGCTCGCTCATCCGCCCAGAGTACGACGGCCCACGGCGATTCTCCAGGAACGGGCGCCCGCCTCAGTTGCGCAGCGTGAACGCGAGAAGCTCTGGGCCGCGCGCGTCGAAGCTGCGCCCGCCGCCGCGCACGCCGAGTAGCAGCACCGCGACGCCGCACACCACGCCCACCGCGAGCGCGAGCAGGCCCCATGCGCCGCCGTGCATCCACCAGATCGCGGCGACGGCGAACGCCGGCGCGGCGGTCACCAGCACGAGCAGGACCGACATCCCCTGGGCCAGACCACCCTGGCTCGTCGCCACCTGCGGCGCCTGCCACGCCGGATCGCCGGGCCGGGGCGCCGCATAGGGGTAGCGGGCCGAGTAGGCGCTGCCGACACCGATCCCCCCGAGCAGCAGCGCGACACAGACGCCGGCGAGCGGCGCCGCGACGCGGAGGTCGCCATGCCCCCACACGGTCAGCGGGACTCCGGCCGCCAGCAGCACGAGCCCCCACAGCAGGACCGGGATGGCGCGACCACGCCGGTCGTCGGTTCCGCGGGTCTGCGCCGCGACGTGCTGCCACACCGCCGTGTTGTCGTAGGCGATGTCGTTGTGGATGGTCGACCAGCCCAGCAGGAAGGTCAGGATCGGCAACGGCACGAGCACGGCGATGGGGAACGGCACGCCACCGACCGACAACGCGAGCAGCGTGACGGCGACCACGACGGGCATGATGCCGTAGACCGCGCGATATCGCGGATCCCTCAGCCAGTAGCTGAGCGACCGCGCCGCGATCGCTCCCGCGGGGGTGGCCGGGAAGCGCGCGAACCAGCCGGGAACGCGCTCGCGGCGCGGACCCGGCTGCCGTCGGGTGGGCCGCAGCTGCAGCCCGATCTGGATGAGCCATGCCACGAGCAGCACGGTCACGACGACCACCGAGAGACCGAGCGTCTGCCAGGCGAGCCCCGGCATCCCGACCGACGCCGAGGCGTATCCGGGCGCGGCCCACGGCATCCCGAACGGCGTCGCGGCGAGCACGCCCGGAACCCGGCCGAAGAGGTCGTCGAAGGGCGCGATGAGGCGGACGAGGCCGGTCAGCTGCGGAATGCGCGGCGCGAGCACCGCGACCACGACGGCCCCGCCGAGCAGCAGCACGAGGAGCGAGGCGAAGTCGACCCACCCCGCGAGCCGCGGGTGGCGACGCAGCGCCATGCCGAGCTGCCGAGCGAGCTGGATGGTCAGCAGCGACTGCAGGAACAGCAGCGGCGCCGCCGCCCAGGCGAGCTGTTGCGATCCCGAGTCGGTCCAGGCGGCGACGGGGGCGAGCGCCATCGGCGCCAGGAGGATTCCGGGGCCGATGATCGCGAAGGTGAGAAGGGCGAGCCCCACCGCGAACCGCGAGATCGGGTAGCCGAGGAACGCGCGCGGTGAGAGCACCGGCCGGCGCACGACCATGATCGGGATGAGCAGGGTCGCGATCGACAGCCAGGCGCCGAGGGTCGTGGTGGCGCGGGCCACGAACGCGTCGTCGAACCGGCTGACCCATCCGGCCCCTCGCCAGAAGACGACGACCCCCGCGACCGCGACGAGCAGGGCGAGGACGATCCCGACGCGCTGCGGCACCGGCCTGCGGAAGCCGTTCGCGAGGACCCGGAGCCTCAGTCGGAGAAGTTCTGCAACCACTCCATGCCCTTCACCGCCGCCTCGCCGCCGGCGAGTTCGACGAATCGCTCCTCGAGGCTGCGTCCGCCGATCATCTTCTCGAGCGGCCCCGCGGCGAGCACCTCTCCGCGGGCGATGATCGCGACGCCGTCGCACACCCGCTCGGTGAGCTCCATGCTGTGGCTCGACAGCATCACGGTGCCGCCCGCCTCGACGAAGCGCTTGAGCACGCCGATCACGACCGCGGTCGAGACCGGGTCGACCGATTCGAACGGCTCGTCGAGCACGAGCAGGCGGGGCGCGTGGATCATCGCGGCGGCGATCGCGATCTTCTTGGTCATGCCGGCCGAGTAGTCGGACA
Organism: Protaetiibacter sp.; assembly: GCA_047605085.1. Lineage (GTDB taxonomy): Bacteria > Actinomycetota > Actinomycetes > Actinomycetales > Microbacteriaceae > Homoserinibacter. Next base: position 7,035 of record JASGGJ010000008.1, on the reverse strand, counting down.
CCAGCCGATGGAGCGAGTGCTCGAGGCCGAATGCCGCCGAGAGATCCGCCGAGCGCTGGGAGATCGTCGCCCGGTCGAGGCCGCGCAGCGCCCCCGCGTGGTACAGGAACTCGGCACCGGTCAGCCGGTCGAAGAGTCGCAGCCGGTCGGGCAGCACCCCGATCTTGCGCTTGGCGAGCGCCGCGTTCTCCCAGACGTCGAGACCGAAGACGCGCACCACCCCCTCGTCCGGGCGCAACAGCCCCGTGATCATGGAGAGCGTCGTCGTCTTGCCCGCCCCGTTGGGGCCGACGATCCCATAGAGCGAACCGGGCGCGATCTCGAGGTCGATGCCGTTGACGGCGGCCGATGCACCGAAGCGCTTGGTGAGTCCCTGCACCGAGAGAGCGACCTCCCCGCTGGCACCTCCGGAGGGGGGAGGCTCGGGCACGGGCACGGGCACGCGCACCTCTGCGACCAACGAATCGGACGGCCGCGGCGGGTCGATGCGGGGCGCCCCGCTGCGAGCCCGGGACGCGGCCGACGCCGACCCACGACGTGCCGTCGAACCGGACGGTCGCCGACCGGAGGTCGTGGGGGTGGTGCGCTCGGACTCCACCGGTTCACCGTATCAACTCGGGAGCGGAGGCCGGCCGCTGCGGCCTCGGAGTCATCCCCGCGGATGACGCACCGCCAAGTCGCACTCCGAGTCGCATCGCCGACTCGCACCACGCCTCGCACCACGCGGACACATCACGAATCGAGAACAAACGGTGAACTCATCGCGAAATCCCATGCCCCGTCGATAAACTCGTGCCAGCACAGCGGCGTGTCCCTACACCGACGTGCGGGTGAACAGCGGATGAAACCCGCCGCCCGCCCCGAGACTTCACTCGAGGAGACCTCCGTGACCACCCAGATCGTGATCCTTGCCGCCGGCATGGGCAGCCGCCTGGGCCGATCTCTGCCGAAGCCGCTCACCGAGCTGAGCGACGGCCGCACGATCATGCAGCAGCAGTTCGACAACATCCACCAGGCGTTCGGTCGCGACGTCAAGGTCACCATCGTCGTCGGCTACAAGCTCGAGCACATCATCGAGGCATTCCCGTCCGCGTCCTTCGTCTACAACGAGGCCTACGACCAGACCAACACCTCCAAGAGCCTGCTGCGTGCGCTCCAGGCCACCAAGGACGCCCCCGTGCTGTGGATGAACGGCGACGTCGTGTTCGACCCGGAGGCGCTCGTGCGCGCCGGCGACCTGGTCGCCCGCGACCAGAGCTTCGTGACCGTCAACACCGCGAAGGTGTCGGACGAGGAGGTCAAGTACACGATCGACGAGACGGGTCACATCCGCGAGTTGTCGAAGACCGTGCGCGGCGGCCTCGGTGAAGCCGTCGGCATCAACTTCGTCTCCTCGCGCGACAAGGCATCCCTCGTGCGCCAGCTGCAGCGCGTCGACGCCCAGGACTACTTCGAGCGCGGCATCGAGCTCGCGATCGAGCACGACGCGGTGCGGTTCGTGCCGGTCGACATCTCCGACCTGTACGCGGTCGAGATCGACTTCGCGGAAGACCTCGAGCGCGCGAACCTCTTCGTCTGAGTTCTCTAGTTCGTCTGAGTTCTCTAGCACCGCGATAATCCGTGGCGCCCGGCTCCTTCTATGTGGTGCCTTCGAGTGTCGCGATAGTCTCCCGCACCGCCCGGCCGATCGGCCCGCCGTGCGCGAACGCCCGGCCGATCGACTGGCGACACGGCGGACGACCCAGCGGTCGGCCCCCGCTGATCGAGTGCCGTTGCGCAGCGACGGCGTATCGAGATCCGCGGCCCTCGCAGAACCACCGCGCTAGATTAACCCGGTGACCTCTGCCGCGCTGTCCCGACGCGACTGGTCGCCGTTCACGCGCTACCGACGGTCGCTGTGGCTGCTGACGACGCGCGACCTCAAGGTGCGCTACTCGACCTCATTCCTCGGCTACTTCTGGTCGATCCTCGACCCGCTCGCGATGAGCGCGATCTACTGGTTCGTCTTCACGCAGGTCTTCGACCGCACGGTCGGCGAGGAGCCCTACATCGTGTTCCTGCTGACGGCGCTGCTGCCCTGGATGTGGTTCAACGGCTCCATCACGGATGCGACGCGCGCCTTCACGAAGGAGGCGAAGCTCATCCGCTCCACCACGATCCCGCGCACCATCTGGGTGGCGCGGCTCGTGCTCTCGAAGGGAATCGAGTTCGTGGCGAGCATCCCGGTGGTGATCGTGTTCGCGATCGCGACGACGTGGACCGCGCATCCGGCGCAGCTGCACGTCGAGGTGCTGTGGTCGCTGCTCGCCGTGCTGCTGCAGGCGGTCCTGACACTCGGCATCGGGCTCATCGTGGCCCCGCTCGTGGTGTTCTTCCGCGACCTGGAACGCGCGGTGCGGCTCGTGCTGCGCTTCGCCTTCTATGCCTCGCCGATCATCTACGGGCTCAGCGACCTCAACGACATCGGGCTCGAGTTCTGGGGCTCGCTCAATCCGCTCGCCGGGATCTTCACGCTCTATCGGGCGGCCTTCTTCCCGGAGCAGCTCGACTGGTTCGCGGTGACCGTGAGCGCCGTACTGAGTGTGCTCCTGTTCGTCGTCGGGCTCGCCGTATATCAGCGCACCATCCGCACCGTGCTGAAGGAGATCTGATGGCCGAGGCTGCGACGCCGGCCGCGACACCGGCCGCGACGCCGGTCATCTCGGTGCGCGACGCCGGCATCCGCTTCAAGCGCAACCGCACCTCACGACGCAGCTTCAAGGACCTGTTCGCCGGCCGCAACCGTCGCACCCGCCCTGGCGAGTTCTGGGCGCTGCGCGGCGTCGGCTTCGACGTCTTCCCCGGCGAGGCGATCGGCGTGGTGGGGCGCAACGGGCAGGGCAAGTCGACGCTGCTGAAGCTCGTGGCCCAGGTGGTCTATCCGGATGAGGGGCGCATCACGGTGCGCGCCGGCGTCGCCCCGCTCATCGAGATCACGGGCGGTTTCGTGGGCGAGCTCTCGGTGCGCGACAACGTCTACCTCACCGCGGGATTGCACGGGATGACGAGGCACGAGATCGACGAGCGCTACGACGAGATCATCGAGTTCGCCGAGATCGAGGACTTCGTCGACACCCCCTACAAGCACCTGTCGAGCGGCATGAAAGTGCGCATCGCGTTCGCCGTGATCTCGCGACTCGAGGAACCCGTCATCCTCGTCGATGAGGTGCTCGCGGTGGGCGACCGAGCTTTCCGCGACAAGTGCTACACCCGTATCGAAGAGCTGCTCGCGGGGGGACGCACCCTGTTCTTCGTGTCGCACAGCGAACGCGAGCTGCTGCGGTTCTGTACACGCGGGCTCTATCTCGACAGGGGGACTCTCGTGCTCGACGCGCCGATCCGCGAGGTGGTCGAGCGCTACAACGCCGACTACGGCGCGTAGCCTGGAGCCGTGACGCGCGACGCGACCCAGGGGGCGGACAGAGACCGGCCGCCGCATGGTGGCGAACTCGTGCCGCTTGCGCCGAGTGCTCGGGGCGTGCCGAGTGCACCGATCGTGCCGGATCCCGAGCCGGTCATCGCCGCCGAGATCCTCCCCGGCGACCGAGGTGACACGGGCGATCCGCGGGCGGACACGGATGCGATCGCAGGCGCCTCGCGTCTCGACGCGGTTCTCGACCGGGTCATGTCGGTGCATCGCCCGGCGGTGCTGGCGCATCTTCGCGGCATCCGTTCGAAGTACCCGGATGCGAACCCCGAGCAGGTGCTGCGGATCCTCGAACGCCGCTACCTGACGACGGTGACCACCTCGGGCGCGGGCGTCGGGGTGGCCGCCGCGGTGCCCGCTGTCGGCACGGGTGCCGCGCTCGCCCTGTCGGGTGCGGAGACGGTGCTGTTCCTCGAGGCGACCGCGCTGTTCGCTCAGTCGGTCGCCGAACTGCACGGCATCCCCGTGGAGGACCCGGATCGCGGCCGAGCGCTCGTGCTCGCGATGGTCGTCGGCGGGCCGTCGCAGGAACTCATCATGCAGTTCACCGGCCAGGCGACGGGGAAGGGACCCGCGAAGCCGGAGTTCTGGGGCACGCTCATCGCGAAGAACCTGCCGCGCACGGCTGTCACCCAGTTCATGGACCGCGTGCGCAAGGTATACCTGCCCCGGATGATGGCGACCGCGGGAGGCGGCATCGTCGGACGCGTGCTGCCGTTCGGAGTGGGCGCGGTCGTCGGTGGTACTGCGAACCAACTGCTGGGGCGCCGGGTCGTGAAAACGGCGCGCACGGCGTTCGGGCCACCTCCACCGCGCTTCCCGGAGAGCACCCGGCCGAGACTCGTGGCGCCAGGCCCGCGTGCCTCGCGCCGTGCCGAGCGCGCGGTAGCGGCGGGCGAGCGCCGCGCCCTTCGCGCCGCCAAGCGGGCGGGCACGCCCCCTGGGGCGGCACCGGAGCCGCCCGCACCGCCCCAGTCTCCTGGCCCACCCGCCTAAGCGCCACCGAGCCACCGGGCCACCGACGGCGCGGCTTCCCGCGTCCATGCCGCCGCGCTCACCCCCGCTCACCACAGGCACACCTCTCCCCCGCTATCCCGCTCGCCGCCGGGCGAGCTCGCGTTGCACCGGGCTCTTGCTGCGCATGGGGACGGGGGTTCGCGCCCCGTCGACGCTCGCGGGCGGGATCAGCACGAACTCGCCGCCGCGCACCTCGATCTCCCACCCTTCGTTGTGGATGCGGAGGTGGTGGTATCTGCACAGCAGGATGCCGCGTTCGACGCTGGTCCCGCCGTGATCTCGAAGCCAGTGGTCGATGTGGTGCACCTCGACCATGCCCAAGGTGCGTCCGCAGTCCCCGAAGCGGCAGCCTCCGTCGCGGATTCCGAGAGCGATTCGCTGCTTGGCCGTGTGGAGCCGCTGCGTGCGACCCACGTCGAGCGGGTCACCGCGCGAGTCGACGGTGATCTGCCGGTGCCCGCTCTCGCAGATGTGCCGCTCAACCGTCTGGCGCGACACCGGATCCGCCTGGCCGACGATCCATCCGTGTCCGGCGGGGGCGTCGAGTTGCTCTCGGGTGACCACGAGTTGCACGGCGGCTCCGCCGCTTCCGAGCAGCTGCGCAGCGTCGGCGGTCGAGCCCGCGCGCAACAGCTCGAGGAAGACGTCGGACGCGAGCTGTTCCGGCGTGCGCGGGTCGAGCTCGATCCGCTCGGCCGCCGCCCGCTGTCCGGGGTCGACGAAGCGGGGACCCCCACGCTTGGGCGAGGTCGCGCGCTGATAGAGGTCGGTCACGTAGGCCGCGGACTCCGGATCGAGCAGCCAGGACAGCCGCGTCATCCCGTCGGGCTGCGGGATCAGCCGCAGCGAGCGCCGGGCGATGCGCTGCCGCTCTCGGTCGGCGACGCCGGCTTCGTCGAGCTCGTCGCGCAGCTCCCGTGCGCGACGGAACACTCGATCCGCGTCGGGGGTGACATGCCGCGGATCGCGCGCGTCGGGACCGTTCGCCTCGCGGCAGATCGCCTCGGCGGCCTCCCGCAGCGCCTCGGCGGTGACTCCCGGGCCGGGATCGCCGAGGCCCCGGCGGATCGCGGCGACATGCTCGGCCCCGAATCCACCGCTTGCAACCGCGTCGGCGACCGGCCGCATCCAGGGGAGGCCCGCTGCGACGAGTTCACCCGTGCGTGCATCCGGAAGCTCGACGGCGTCGTGCAACGCCTCCCCGGCACGGATCGCGGTCTTGACGTCGCGAGCCGTCGCCCCGGTGTGCTCGCGGAGAAACTCCTCGACCGTGCGGTGCCCTGCGCGCTTCGCGAGGCCGTCGTAGCCGAACTCTGGCGCCGATCTGCGGGCGATCTCGCCCGTGACGAGGGCGCGATGCCCGTCGAGCACGCGCGACATCGCGCCCAACAGAGCGGATGCCTCCAGCAGTTCCTCGTCGGCGCTCGCGCGATACGGAGCCGCCTCGGCGCGCACGGCCCCGAGCGCTGCGAGGCTCTCGCGGAGCGTGCCGATCAGTTCGAGATGGGGCATACGGATATTCTCGCATATTCGATATTATGTTCCCATAGTCATTTTAAAAGTCGCTTAAACCAGGGCTTGAAGCTTGCTCCGATCCTGCACAGGCAAGAGTTCGATGAGTTTTTAATCGAATGGCTATTCGAGTATTCCGGTGCGCCTAAGGTGCGAGACATGGAGCCGTATCGCGTCCCGTTCGCCTTCGACCGCAGCCGCGCGCCGCACTACCGCCTGCTCAACCGCGGCACCGAGACGGTGCGCGGGGTGACGGCCACGCTCGTGGGGCCCGCGGTGATGCCGGCGCCCCTGCCGCGCTCGCTCGCACCGGGGCAGGCGCTCGACCTCGACATCCGCGGCGAGGATCTGGCGCGCGCGACGACGCTCGTCATCCGCTGGCTGCGCCCGAACGGCGAGGAGTACCTCTGGCGCGTCGCGTTCTAGCGAACGCCCTTCTCCCGCAGGAACTCCGCCACCGTGTAGCTCGACTTGACGGGCGGCAGGTCGGGAAGCCCGAGCCCGGCCACGAGCACCGCCGGGTCCACCTCCATGACCCCCGCGAGCCGCACGAGCGTGTCGAGGGTCGGGTTGCCGACACCGCGCTCGATCTTGCCGTAGTTGGCGACGTTCATGCCCGCCAGGTTGGCGAGCTCCATCTGCGAGACGCCGAGCTCCTGGCGGGCCCCCTTGAGCCGCTCCCCCACGATCCTGGCGGCGTTCGAGGAGGCGGCGGCTGGCATCCCTCATGCCTAACGGCACCGATCACGAGAAACGAGATGTCGAAAGCGTGATGTTTTAATGCATCGTCTCCGGATGCCCTATCCGGTGCTCGGGCGGTCCGAGGGTATCGATGACGACCATCCACGAGCTCCTCGGGGAATACACCCGGATCGCGCCACACACACGCGAGAAGGGCCTGTACGTCGAGCGCCTCGTGAAGCGGTATCTGGAGACGGCACCCGCCGCACTCGGTCGGTCAGGGGTCAGCCAATGACGATAAGAACCGACGCCACCGGCCCGATCCTTCTGTCGTTCGGCATCAACCGACTTGCCGCGAT
>JASGGJ010000007.1:0-40512 GCA_047605085.1 Protaetiibacter sp. | reverse complement strand
CTGAATCGCGGTGGCCTCCGATCCGGAGCCCATCGTGAACAATCTCTTCGGCGACGATTTCGTCGTCCCCACCTTTGCCTTCTCCGGCGTCGAGCCGGATGCGGGCCAGCGCTGGTCGACCTGGACCAGCATCACCCCCTCCGAGCGCGGGCCGAAACCGTGGCCGGACTGGATCGTCACCTCCGCCGCCGCGATCGACACCGAGCTCGGCATCCTCAAGACCGGGAAGGAGGCGGATGTCTTCCTCCTCGAGCGCGCCGTGCCCGACGGCTCGGCCGGCGTCGTCATGGCGGCCAAGCGCTACCGCTCGGCAGAGCACAGCGACTTCCACCGCTCGACCGTGTACCGGGAGGGGCGCACCGAGCGGCGTTCGCGCGATCAGCGCGCCGTCGAGCGCGGCACGGCGTACGGACGCTCGGTCGCGGCCGTCGCGTGGTCGTACGCGGAGTTCGCGGCCCTCTCGCGTGCGTTCGAGCTCGGGATCCCGGTGCCGTACCCCGTGCAGGTGAACGGGACGGAGCTGCTGCTCGAGTTCATCGGCGAGGGCACGGTCGGGGCCCCGCGGCTGGCCCAGTCGGATGCGCGCGGGGACGAGCTCGCCGGCCTGCACGCGCAGGTCGAGGGAATCGTGCTCGGCTTCGCGCGCGCCGGGTGGGCGCACGGCGACCTCTCCCCGTACAACCTGCTCGTGCACGAGGGGCGCGTCGTCGTGATCGACCTGCCACAGCTCGTCGACGTGGCCGCCAACCCGAACGGGATGACGCTGCTCGAACGCGACTGCCGCAACGTGAGCACCTGGTTCGCGCGGCGCGGACTCGACTGCGACGCGGATGAGCTGGTCGCCCGGGCGGTCGGGGAGCTGTTCTGACCCCCTCCTTCCCAGACCGGAACGGCTGACGGACTCCGCCGATCGGGAGGGGTCGTCACCCGCGCGACGGCGGATGAGCGCAACATGGGCGGATGCGCGTCCCACTCCCCGGCAGTTCCGTCCCTCGTGTCCCCGTCCGCCGTGCGGCAATCCGCCGTACCGCCGCCGTCCTGGCGACGGCAGCGCTGTGGGCGTGGCCGATCGCGGCGCCGCATCCGATCGCCCGCCCGTATCTCGCCCCCGCGACGCCGTACTCTGCGGGGCACCGGGGCATCGACATCCGGGCGGCGGAGGGCGCGGAGGTGCTCGCGCCCGCGGATGGCGTTGTGCACTTCGCGGGGGTCGTCGTGGATCGGCCTGTGCTGTCGATCGATCACGGCGGCGGGGTGCTCTCGAGCTTCGAGCCGGTCGTCACGACGCTCGTCGAAGGCGACGTGGTGCACCGCGGGCAGGTGATCGGCACCCTCATCGCCGGACACTGCGCGACCGGCGCCTGCCTGCACTTCGGGGTGCGGATCGACGGCCGGTACGTGTCGCCGCTGCTGTTCCTCGGCGGGCAGCCGCGCGCGGTGCTACTACCTCCATAAGCGCAGGCGCCGGGCGGGCGCCGGGCGCGCGCCGCGACCGTCAGGTGGGCGCGTCGGGCGCGCGCAGCGGCGTCAGGCGCCCAGGCGGGTGCCGCGGGCGTCAGGCGCGCGGGTGAGCGAGGCGGTAGCTCTCGCGCAGCCGCTCGGTCGACACGTGGGTGTAGAGCTGCGTCGTGGCGAGGCTCGCGTGGCCGAGCAGCTCCTGCACGATGCGCAGGTCGGCGCCTCCGTCGAGCAGATGCGTAGCGGCGGTGTGCCGCAGCGAGTGCGGGCCGGACGGTCCAGAGCCGGGCAGCCCGTGCAATTCGCGGGCGACCAGCTCGTACACGGCGCGCGTGCTGAGCCGTCCCCCGCGGGCACCGAGCAGCAGGGCAGGGTCGGACGTCTCGACGGCGAGCGCCGGCCTGGCGCGCACGAGGTAGTCGTCGATCGCGCGGGCGGCGGGCGCCCCGTAGGGCACGACCCGCTCCTTGGCCCCCTTGCCGAGCACCCGCACCGTGCGCGCACCGCGATCGAGGCTGTCGAGGTCGAGGCCGACCAGTTCGCTCACCCGGAGCGCGGATGCGTAGAGCAGCTCGATGATCGCCACGTCGCGCACCGCGACCGGGTCGCCGTCGGCCGCACGATGATGCAGGCCGTCGAGCATGGCATCCATTTGTGCGCGGCTGAGCACCCGCGGCAGGCGGCGTCCGGCGCGGGGGGTGCGCAGCCGGATGCCGGGGTCGGCCGAAACCGCGCCCTGCCGGGTGAGCCAGGCCGTGAACGAGCGCGCGGACGACACGCGCCGGCCGAGGGTCGAGTTCGCGAGCCCCGCCTGCGAGCCCCGCCACACCCAGTCGCGCAGGGTCTCGAGATCGAGGGATGCGGCATCCGGCTGCCCCAGCGCCTCGGCGAAGCCGACCAGATCGGCGAGGTCGGCACCGTAGGCGCGCACGGTGTGGCGCGAGTACCCGCGCTCGAGCGTCAGCTCGGCGAGGTACGTCTCGACCGCGGCGCGCAACTGCATGCCCCCATGGTCGCACCGCGGCGCCTCAGCCCTCGACGGCGCGCGCGGAGCGTTCCTCCTCGTCGAGGTTGAAGGTGGAGCGCTTGCTGGAGAACGCCTCGCGACGTTCCTCCGGCGTCATCGCGGCGAGGGCGTCGAGGAAGGCGCCCGAGAAGCCGGCGACCCGCGGCAGCTCACCGATCGGCACGATCGAGTGCACCACCTGGTCGTGGTAGACGTGAACGAGGTTGAAACTCTGGCCGCCGCCGATCCCGGCGAGGGTGCCCGGTTCCGCGCTCGTGTCGATCGTGTAGCAGGTGGCGGCGGCGACCGAGACGGGGATGCCGGCGAAGGCGCCGCTCGTCGAGTAGTGCAGGTGCCCCGCGAGGATCGCGCGCACCTCTGTGCCGCGGATCACCTCGGCGAGCTCGGCCTGGTGGTCGAGCTCGAGGATCGCCATGAGCTCGACGGGGGTCGGGATGGGCGGATGGTGCAGGGCGAGCAGGGTGCCGTGCGGGGCGGGGGTGGCGAGCTGGTCGCGCAGCCAGTCGAGTTGCGCGGGGCGAAGGTCGCCGTGATGGTAGCCGGGCACCGTGGTGTCGAGCGCGATGATGCGCAGACCGTTCACCTCGTAGACGCGGTCCTGGGGCTCGGCCGAGGGAGCACCGCCGAGCAGGATCTCGGCGAACGGCTCGCGCTCGTCGTGGTTGCCCATCACCCAGATGACGCGGGACCCCATCCGCTCGGCCGCGGGCTCGACGAGCCTCTTGAGGCGCAGGTAGGCGTCCGGCTCGCCGAGGTCGGTGAGGTCGCCCGTGATGACGATCGCCTCGGGCCGCATGCCGCTGCGTTCGAGCTGGGCGAAAGCGCGGGCGACGGTGGCATCCGTGTCGACCGCGCCGTAGAGCGCTCGCCCGCCGTCGAGCAGGTGGGTGTCGCTGAGGTGGGCGATGACGTGGATGGGCGGCGCGTGCTGCCCGAGCTGGACCATGCTGCGAGCGTAGCCCCGGCATGCGTCTTGTCGCCGTACGGCAACAAGTGATATTGTCGTCGTACGGCTACAAGTGTAAATGTCGCCGTACGGCAACAGAAGGAGGCGCCATGCTGACGACGCGGGAAGCGGCGGCAGTCGTGCGCGAGCTCAGAACCGGGCGCGGCTGGAACCAAGCCGAACTGGCATCCGCGGCGGGGGTCTCGCGATCATTCATCGCCGACCTCGAACGCGGCAAGCCCACGCTCGAGGCGGCCAAGCTGTTCGACGTGCTCCAGGCACTCGGATACGAGGTCGCGATTCGGGAACTCGCGACAGGAGAGCTGCGCTGGTGACCGATCGGAGCCTCGAGGTCTTCCTGGACGGGCGACGGTGCGGCGAGCTCACGCAGTCGAGGGACGGGAATCTCACCTTCAGCTACGAACTCGGCTATCGGGAATCCGATGACGCCACGCCGCTCTCCTTGTCGATGCCGCTCGCCGCCGTGACGCACCGGAAGCGCGCGGTGCTGCCGTTCCTGCACGGCCTCTTGCCGGACAGCGAGGAGGCTCTGAGCGCCATCGCCCGGCGGTACTCCGTGTCGCCGAACAACCCGTTCGCGCTCATCGAGCACATCGGAGCGGATGTCGCGGGAGCCATCCAGATCGTGCCTCCCGGGTTTCTGTCGCCGGATGCGACAGAAACCCGTGCCCAGCTACGGCGCGTCAGCGAGGACGAGGTCACGACCATGCTGGACCGAACCGTCGCCGAGTACACCGAGGGAGCGCCCTACTACGACGCCGTCGGGCGTTTCAGCCTCGCGGGCGCACAGCCTAAGATCGCGCTCCATCGGATGACCGACGGGTCGTGGGCCGTTCCCGAGGATGCGACGCCGACGACGCACATTCTCAAGCCCGTCGTCGGGAGATTTCGCCGGATCGATGTCGTCGAGCAGCTGACACTCCACGCTGCGGGAGTCCTCGGGAACGAGGTTTCCGCATCCGAACTGGTGCGCATCGGCGAATGGGATGTCCTCGTGAGCACACGCTACGACCGCAAGAAGGTCGACGGCCGCTGGGTGCGGCTCCACCAGGAGGATCTGTGCCAGGCGCTCAGCGTGCCGCCGGCCAAGAAGTACCAGCATCGCGATGGCGGTCCGGGTGTTGCGGACATCGCGGGCCTGATCCGGTCGCTCCCGCTGGACGCCGACCGTCGCGCCGTCGGAGAGGCCTTCTACCGAGCCTTCGTGTTCAACGTCGTCGCCGGGTGCACCGACGCCCACGCGAAGAACTACTCGCTCCTGCTCCACGAACGGTCGGTGCGGCTCGCGCCCCTCTACGACCTGCTGAGCTACGCGGCCTACTGGGACGGCTCTGCCCGGATCGAAAGCGCCATGAGCGTGCGCGGCGAGTACTCGCTGAGGCAGATCACCCCGGCCATGCTGGAGCAGGAAGGCAGGCGATTCGGGCTGGACGCGGATGCCGCGGGCGCGATTGTCGATCGAGTGAGAGCGGGACTCATCGGCGCGTTCGACGAGGCGCGGGAGAACGTCGCGCGGTACGGCAGTGACGCCGTCGACATCGCCGACCGGGTGATCGCCGGGCTGCGGAACCTCCCGCTGGTGGCGGCGGACTCGTGACCATGACTTCTTCGGCGGACTCCCGCGGTATGGACCAGGACGCGCTGCGCGAGCTCATCGTGGCGCGCTCGGCGAAGCTTCGGCGACCGATCGTCGTCGGGGTCTCGGGCTTCGGCGGTTCGGGCAAGAGTACGCTGACGCGGCCGCTCGTCGATGCGATCCCCGGTGCCGTGCGCATGCGCGGGGACGACTTCCTCGACCCGGTCCGCTCGCATCGCCGCTCCCTCGACTGGGACGGTGTCGAGCGGACGAGGCTCGTCGACGAGGTGCTCGTGCCGTTCCGCACGCGGCAGGCGAGCACCTTCCGCCGCTACGACTGGGCACGTGGCGCGCTGGCCGCGCCCGAGCCCGTTCCCGCCGGCCGCGTCATGATCGTCGATGTCATCGGGCTGTTCCATCCGGAGGCGACGCCCGCACTCGATCTGACGGTCTGGTGCGATGTCGACCTCGAGACGGCGACCGAGCGCGGGATGCGCCGGGACGCCGCTGCGGGCCGCGATCACGCTCGTCTCTGGCGGGAGGTGTGGGTTCCCAACGAACGCGACTTCGCCGCCGCCTTCGCACCTCGCGAGAGCGCGGAGGTGCTGTTCTCCCCCGAGCCCAGCTGAAGCGCGCTACGAGGCACGCACCCAGCCGTCTCCGCTCTCGCGGACCGCGCCCTCGAGCGCGAGCAGCCCGAGCTCGGCGCGCACGCGATCAACGGCGAGGCCGGAGAGGGCGGCGAGCTTCTCGGGACTGCGCGGGCTGCGGGGCGCGAGGGCGTCGAGGAGGCGGATGCGGGTCCCGGCAGGGTCCGCGGCCGGGCGGGCCGCGCCGGGCTCCGCCTCCTCGACGGTCGGAGGCGCCGCATCCGCGTCGGGAAGCGGTGCGAGCTCGGCGATCTCTGCGGCGCTCGTGACACACACGGCGTCGTACTCGCGCAGCAGGCGGTGGCAGCCCACCGAGGTGGAGCTCGTGACCGGACCCGGGACGGCCCCGAGCGGCCGCCCGAGGGCGGCGGCGTGCCCCGCGGTGTTGAGCGAGCCGGAGCGGGCACCGGCCTCGACGACGACCGTGGCGAGGCTGGATGCCGCGATGAGTCGGTTGCGCTGCAGGAAGCGCCATTTTGTGGGGGCGGCCCCGCACGGCACCTCGGACACGGCGGCCCCGCGCTCGATGATGCGGCCGAGCAGCGCCTCGTGGCCCGAGGGGTAGAAGCGGTCGAGGCCGCCCGCGAGGAAGGCGATCGTCGGGGCGTTGCTCGCGAGCGCGGCGCGGTGGGAGGCACCGTCGATGCCGTAGGCGGCGCCCGAGACGATCGCGTAGCCGCGGTCGCAGAGCCCGGCCGCGAGTTCGACCGTGACGTGCTCGCCGTATCCGGTTGCGGCGCGGGCTCCGACGATCGCGATGCTCGCCTCGAGCGAGCGGAGTCGGCCCCGGTCGCCCCGCACCCAGAGCGCGATCGGCGCGTGGTCGCCGAGGTCGTCCATCCGACGCGGCCATTCCGCGTCCCCCGGCACGACGAGCGACGCCGCGAATCGGGCGGCCTGACGCAGCGCGAGCAGCGCAGCCGACTTCGTCAGGCGCGGCGTCCAGCGGGCGACCGCCTGTTCGAGCTCTCCCTCCTCGAGTTCGAGCGCCTGCTCGGCCTCCTGCTCCGCGAGCGCGTGCCGGAGCTGCACGCCGGAGCGGTCGTCGAGGAGGCGCCCGAGCGCGGCCTCGGCGCCGAGCGCGGCGATCACTGCGCCGGCGACGCGATCACCGGGTTCGGCGACGCCCGTCCAGGTGGCGCGCGCGAAGCGCTCGGCCACCGCGGCTCGGTCGTGGGCGGGGTCGGTGAGCGGACGGATGAGCGACGCGACGGTCGCGTCGGCGATGCCGAGGATGGTCATGCGGCGGCCTTTCGGAGGTAGAGGGCTCGGCCGATCTGGTCGAGCCCCGGGCGGTCGACGCCGTCGAGGTCGGCGAGGGTCCAGGCGAGGCGCAGCACGCGGTCGTAGCCGCGCATGGTGAGCGCGCCCCGCTCGAGCGCGCGGTCGAGCCCGGTGGTCGAGCCGGGCGCCGGGGCGCCGTCGGAGCGCAGCCAGCTGCCGGCGACGTGGGCGTTGAGCCGCCATGGAGCACGGCGAAGCCGCCGGGCCGCGCGCGCCCTGGCCTCGACGACGCGTTCGCGGGCGGCCGCGCTCGTGGTGACCGGCGCATCCGCCCCGACCCGCAGCTGCGCCGCCGTGACCCGCGGCACGTCGAGCCGGATGTCGACGCGGTCGAGCAGCGGACCGGACAGCCTGCCGAGGTAGCGGCGGCGCACGAAGGGGGTGCACGTGCATTCGGCATCCCGCACACCCGCGTTGCCGCACGGGCAGGGGTTCGCGGCGAGCACGAGCTGGAACCGGGCGGGGAAGGTCGCGGTGGCGGAGGCGCGCGAGATCGTGATGACGCCGGATTCGAGCGGCTGCCGCAGGCAGTCGAGGGCAGACGGCGCGAACTCCGGAGCCTCGTCGAGCAGCAGGATTCCGTGGGCGGCACGCGCCGCAGCCCCCGGACGGATGACACCGCTGCCGCCGCCCACGATCGCCGCGGGCGAGGCCGTGTGGTGCGGCGCCTCCAGCGGCGGCCGGGTGGCGAGCGAACGCCCGACCGGGAGCCCGGCGAGCGAGCGGATCGAGCTCACCTCGATCGCGGCGCGCTCGTCGAGGTCGGGCAGGATGCCGGGCAGCCGCGAGGCGATCATCGTCTTGCCTGCCCCCGGCGGGCCGAGCAGGAACATGTGGTGGCCTCCCGCCGCGGCGACCTGCACGGCTTCAACGGCATCCCGGTTGCCGACCACCTCGGCGAGGTCGCCCGCGTCGTCGGCCGGCTCCGGCGAGGGGGACTGCAGCAGCGGCTCGACTTCGACCGGGTCGAGCTCCGCCCCGTGCCAGATCGCCGCGTCGCGCAGGCTCGCGACCGGCACGACCCGCACGCCGGACACGAACGAGGCCTCGTCCGCGTTGCCGATGGGTACGAGCACCGTGTCGAAGCCGGCACGCTCGGCCGCGAGCACCATGGGCAGGATGCCGCGGCACGGTCGCAGGCGCCCGTCGAGCCCCAGCTCGCCGAGATGCACGACCCCGGTAACCGACTCCGGCGCGACCCAGCCTTCGGCGGCGAGGACCGCGAGCGCGATGCCCAGGTCGAACGCGGATCCGGTCTTGGGCAGCGAGGCGGGCGACAGGTTCACGGTGACCCGCCCGCGCGGGAAGCCGAAGCCGCTGTTGCCGACCGCAGAGCGCACCCGCGCCTTCGCCTCGCCGAGAGCGGCATCCGGAAGCCCCACGAGCACGAACGCCGGCAGCCCGCTCGCCGTATCGGCCTCGATCTCGACGGGAGCGCCGTCGAGTCCGAGCAGGGCGACGGCGTGCGCGCGCCCGACCCCCATCAGAACACCCCCACGAGGTGCTCGATGCGCGACTCGGTGCCGTGCGGGGCGAGCACCGCGACCGCGTCGATGCGGACGCGGCCCCGCTCGCGCGGGTGCGTCTCACACCACAGGCCCGCGAGACGGCGGAGGCGCGCGAGCTTGGCGGGCGTGATCGCCTCGAAGGGGTGCCCGAACGCCGTCGAGGTGCGGGTCTTCACCTCGACGAAGACGAGCGTGTCGCCGTCGCGCGCCACGAGATCGATCTCGCCGTGCCGGCACCGCCAGTTGCGCTCCACGAGCCGGTACCCGCGTGCGAGCAGGTACCGTTCCGCGAGTCGTTCGCCCCGTCTGCCCAGTTCGTCTTTCGCCGCCATGCGGGAGAGCCTGGCGGGTGAGGGAGCGGCGCGGAGCCGTCGGATGCCGAATCGGGGACAAGCCCCTCAGACGCAGGCCTGTGCAGGAGACCTCACCCCGGGTTCGTCGCCCGTACCAGGATCGCCACACACCCGCCCTTCCGGCTCGCCCGATCGGCACACCCGCTCCTCGCACCGAACTGCAGGAACTACGGGCTCGACGGTCGCTGCGGCCGCCGTTCGCCACCATTGCCGTCGATCCAGCCTGTCGTTACGACAGCAACGGCCACTGCGGGAGGTCAGACGCGAGTCCGGCCGTCCCGTCAGAGTCGTCTCCGGGTCTACCGTGGAGAAGGTGACCGAGATCATCCGCCCCGCCTGCCCCGGCGACGCCGAGCGCATCGTCGACATCTGGGCGTCCGGATGGCGCGACGGGCATCTCGCAGACGCGCCGCCCGAGTTGCTCGCCCACCGCAGCCGCGAGGCATTCGTGCCGCGGGTCGCTGCCGCGATCGACCGCACGCACGTCGCCGAGGTCGATGGAACGATCGCCGGCTTCACCATGGTGCACGGGGACGAGGTCGACCAGTTGTACGTCGACGCCGCCTTCCGCGGCACCGGGGTCGCGTCCCGGCTGCTCGCGGACGCCGCCATCCGGGTGCGTGCGGCTGGCCACCCCGTTCCGTGGCTCGCCGTCGCCCGCGGCAACGCCCGCGCCCGGCACTTCTACGCGCGCGAAGGCTGGACGGATGCCGGTGAGTTCGCGTACCCCGCCGAGATCGGGGGCGGGACGTCGCTGCCGGTGCCCTGCCGCCGCATGGAACTACGCGACGCGCCTACGCTCGAGAGGTGACCATCACCGCCGGAATCCTGCTGCTCGTGAACGCCGCCTTCGCCGTGTCCACCTGGCCGACCTTCCTCAGCCGCGTCGCGCGCGACCCGCGCGCCCGCGACGAAACGGGGCGGGCGACGCGATTCCTGCGCGTGCACCAGGCGCTCGTGGGGATCGCGATGGTGCTGGCGGCCGTGTCGGCGGTCGGCGGGATCTGGGTGCTCGTCGCCCGGTGACCGGCATGGGCAGCACTCGCCGCGCCACGAGAGCGGCGAGCTGTGCCGAGAACAGGGCCAATCGCGCCGGGGACTCCGTCACAGCGCCCGAAACATCGGTTCCTCCTGCTTTTGGCACGCGTCGTTGCGCAAGCGGTCATTCGTCGAGAGCGAGCTCCTTCGGGAGCTCGAGGTCCTTGTCGCCGCGCACCTCGACGTTGACATCCTTGAAGGTGAGCACGCGCACGCTCTTCACGAAGCGGTCGGCGCGGTAGACGTCCCAGACCCACACGTCGGTCATCGTGAGCTCGAAGTAGAAGTCGTGCTCGGTGTCGTGCCGTTCGAGGCTCACGTCGTTGGCGAGGTAGAAGCGGCGCTCCGTCTCGATGACGTACTTGAACTGACCCACCACATCGCGGTACTCGCGGTAGAGGGCCAGCTCCATCTCGCGGTCGTAATCGTCGAACTCGTCCTCGTCCATCGGGGACGAGTCTAGGCGGTGTTGTGATGTCCGGAGACGGGGGTCTCGATACGCCGCTGCGCGGCTACTCGACCAGCGGGAAGAGCGCCCCGCGGCGACTCGGCCGGCGGACGGGGCACCCCACGGCCACGCGGGCGGGGTCAGGACAGGGCGGGCCGGCGCAGCCAGCTCCAGCGGTGCAGGGCGGATACGCCGAGCCGGTCGATCGCGGCATAGTGCGTCGCCGAGGCGTAGCCCTTGTTGCTCGGCCAGTCGTAGCCGGGGTGCACGGCATCCGCCTCCACCATGAGCCGGTCGCGGTGCACCTTGGCGAGCACGGATGCGGCGGCGACGCTCGCGCAGTCGCGATCGGCCTTCACGCGAGTGATCACCCGCGGCCGGGACGACTCGGGCCACCCGGCGAGCGCCGGTGTCAGCCAGTCGTGCGAGCCGTCGAGCACGAGCACCGCCGCCTCGACCGGCACTCCCGCCGCGACGAGCGCCTCGAGACCGCGAACGGCCGCGAGCCCGAGTGCAGGCACGATGCCGAGCGCGTCCACCTCGGCGTTGTCGGCGAGCCCCACCGCCGAGTACGACGCCCAGGCGAGCACCTCGGGGTGCAGCCGCTCACGACGCTGCCCGGACAGCAGTTTCGAGTCGCGCAGCCCATCCGGCATCCGGCGCACGTCCGGCAGGAACACGCCGAGCCCGACCGCGACCGGACCCGCGATCGCCCCACGGCCCACCTCGTCGCATCCGATCACGAGCGCAGCGCCCTCGTGGAAGAGCGCGCGCTCCATCTGCAGGGTGGGCTCGGCGACGCTCATCCGCCCGAGGTCTCGGTTCCGCTCGGCTCTGGCGTCGGGGTGCCGTTGTTCTCGACGCCGTCGAAGACCAGCGGATAGTTGTCGAGCCAGGTCCACCGCGAGATCGGCCACGAGATGAGCACGGCGCGCCCCACGACGTCGTCGATCGGCACGAAGCCGTTGCCGGGATTGTCGCGGTTGTAGCGGGAATCGCGCGAGTTCCAGCGGTTGTCGCCCATGACCCATAGCGAGCCATCTGGCACCGTGACGTCGAAGTCGTCGCGCGAGACCCTGGTGACCCCGTCCGGCAGCTTGACATACGCCGACTCGTCGAGCGCGACACCGTTGACGCTCAGCTGACCGAAGTCGTTGCAGCACGTGACATGGTCGCCCGGCAGCCCGATGACGCGTTTGATGAGGTGATCGTTCGAGTCGGGCGCCGTGAGGCCGACGACCGAGCCGAGCCACTCGAAGAAGCCCGCGACCGGATCCTGCGGGGGCGTCACGACGGGGTCGAGCCATCCGCCCGGATCGGTGAACACGATGACGTCGCCGCGCGAGATGGGCGTGAGGTCGGGCTCCAGCTGGTTGACGATGATCCGGTCGTTCACGAGGAGGGTGTCCTCCATCGACTCGGACGGGATGTAGAACGACCGGATAAGGAAGGTCTTGATGAGGAAGGAGATGACGATCGCCGCGAGCACGATGAGGGCGACATCCCGCAGGAAGTAGAGGAACCCGCGCTTCCCCCTGGGGCGCTTCTGCTCCGTCTCGGCACCCGCATCCGCGTCGTCCGCGGGCTGTTCGTCGACGCGCGCCTGGGTGTCCTCGCTCATCACTCCCCTGAAGTCTCTGCAAGCATATGCGCCGCCGCGGTCGGCCACGGGGATGCGATCCCCGACACGACGGAGCCCGGCTCCGCGGATGCGGGAGCCGGGCTCCGGACGGATGGCGGACGCGTTACGCGTCGCGCTTCTCTTTGATCTTGGCCTTCTTGCCGCGCAGTTCGCGCAGGTAGTAGAGCTTGGCGCGGCGGACGTCCCCGCGGGTGACGACCTCGATGTGGTCGATGACCGGCGAGTGCACCGGGAAGGTGCGCTCGACGCCCACCTGGAAGCTGACCTTGCGGACCGTGAAGGTCTCGCGGACCCCCTCGCCCGAGCGGGCGATGACGACGCCCTGGAACACCTGGATGCGGCTGCGAGAGCCTTCGATGATGTTCACGTGCACCTTGACGGTGTCGCCGGGGCGGAACTCGGGGATGTCGGACCGCAGGGACGCGGCGTCGACGTCGTCGAGGATGTGCATGGGATCTTCGCTCTCTGCGCCCGCCACAGGTCGGCCGCGGGTGTCCGGAATTCAGGGATGTCGTGCGATGGATCGCGAGAGCGGTCCCCCTGTGGCAGGACCGTGCGGACGCACAAGGGTCCATTCTGCCATACCGGGGCCCCGTCCCACGACCTCCATCATCCGGCGGGCGGGCGATCGGTGACGTCCTGCGAGGTGACCACGATGACCTCGCCGATGTCGACGGGCGCGGGACGCTGCGGAACGGATGCCCTGGCGCCGCTCAGGGTCGCGTCGACGTCGTCCATGACCTCACGCACGCGCCGCCGCCCCGCCGTCACGAGCTCCCACAGGGCGAACCAGAAGGCGAGCAGCACGAGCACGATCGAGGCCGCGACGATCGCCGGATGCGCCACGAAGCCCGCCGTGACGAGCACGAGCCAGAGCGCGATGAGCACCGCGGCGTCCCATCCGGACACCGCCCGCTCCTTCCGCACGCCGGGCCGCCAGACGACGAGCGCGCCGATGACGAGCAGCGTCACGAACAACACGGGGCACACGATGAGGTAGCCGAGAAAGCCCCACCCGATGCCGTCGATCAGGATGCCGCGGCCGACGAGCACCCACACCGGCAGCAGCAGGGCCATCGGGAACAGCAGCCAGTGGACGACGCGGCGGACGAGCATCCCCCAAGGCTACGCTCGGAAGGTGATAGAACTCCGGACTCCCGCCGAGATCGAGCGGATGAGAGCCGCCGGCCGGTTCGTGGCGAGCGTGCTCGAGGCCACCAGAGACGCCGCGGATGTCGGGGTCAACCTGCTCGAGCTCGACGCTCTCGCCCACGAGATGATCAGGACCGCCGGTGCCGAGTCCTGCTACATCGATTACCACCCGTCCTTCGGCGGCTCCCCGTTCGGCAAGGTCATCTGCACCTCGGTCAACGACGCCGTGCTGCACGGGCTGCCGCACGACTACCGCCTGCGCGACGGCGACCTGCTCTCGCTCGACTTCGCGGCATCCGTCGACGGCTGGGTGGCCGACTCGGCGGTCTCGCTCGTCGTGGGCGACGCCGATCCGGCCGATCTCGAGCTCATCGCGACGACCGAGCGGGCGCTCGACGCGGCCATCGCCTCCGCGAGGATCGGACAGCGCATCGGCGACATCTCGGCCGCGATCGGCGACGTCGCCGAGGCCGCGGGGCTCAGCGTCAACCTCGATTTCGGCGGCCACGGGGTCGGCCGCACGATGCACGGCGACCCGCATGTGCCCAACGACGGGCGCCGCAAGCGCGGCCTCCCGCTGCGGGCGGGGCTCGTGATCGCGATCGAGCCGTGGTTCATGCGCGGCACCGACGAGATCTACACCGACCGCGACGGCTGGACCCTCCGCTCGAAGGACGGCTCCCGCGGCGCCCACTCCGAGCACACGGTCGCCATCACCCCCGACGGGCCCCTCGTGCTGACAGCCCGCTCCGGCTGACGGTCACCCCGCTGACGGTCACCCGGCGGGCGGTCGTTCGGCCGGTGCACCGTCTCCGAGCAGCTCCGGCCGGATGCGGCGGGTGCGCTCGAGCTGCTGCTCGCGGCGCCAGGCCGCGATCGCCGCGTGGTTGCCCGAGAGCAGCACGGGCGGAGTCTCGAGTCCGCGCCATACGGCCGGTTTGGTGTAGCTCGGGTACTCGAGCAGGCCGTGCTCGTGGCTCTCCTCGACGAGCGACTCCGGGTTGCCGACCACGCCGGGCACGAGGCGACCGACGGCCTCGATCATCGCGACAGCGGCGACCTCGCCGCCGTTGAGCACGTAGTCACCGAGGCTCAGCTCGCGCACGGCCGCCACCTCGGGACGGCTCGCCGTGTGCTCGATGACGCGCTGGTCGATGCCCTCGTAGCGCCCGCAGCAGAACACGAGGCGGGGGGCCTGGGCGAGTTCGCGCGCGATCGGCTGGCGGAACAGCGCCCCGGCGGGCGTCGGGAAGACGACCACGGCATCCGTCGCATCCGCGAGCACCGCATCGAGGGCCTCACCCCAGGGCTCGGGCTTCATGACCATGCCCGCGCCGCCGCCCGCGGGGGTGTCGTCGACGGTGCGGTGGCGGTCGTGGGTGAAGTCGCGCAGCTCGTGGACCCGGATGTCGATGACCCCGGCCTGGCGGGCCTTGCCGACGAGCGACACGTCGAGCACCGAGAAGAACTCGGGGAAGATCGTCACGACGTCGATGCGCACCCGTCGAGCGTAACTTGCGCCGCCCGCGCAGGCGGTTGCTCTCGCCGCAGCTGCGGTTCCCCCGCCGACCGGGCTACTCGACCGCGTTGGGCTCGAAGGTCCCGGGCTCGGAATCGTCCGACCTGGAATCATCCGGCTCGTCGGCGGGGAGATCCTCGAAGAGGCCGGTCGGCGGAGTGAGGGTCACGGTCCCCGCCTCGATGTCGACGGCCGGGACGATCGCAGCGACGAACGGGACGAGCACCTCACGATCGGCGGTCTCGACGACGAGCAGATCCTGCGCGGGCAGGTGCTCGACGCGTACGACGGCGCCGAGCTCGACGCCGCCGCGCAGGGCGCGCAGACCCACGAGCTGGTGGTCGTACCACGCATCCGGCTCCTGCTCGGATGCCACGTCGGCGTCGATCCACAGGATCGCCTTCACGAGCGACTCGGCGGCGGTGCGGTCGTCGACGCCCGCGAAGAAGGCGACCGGATGCCCGTTGTACCAGCGCAGTTCGGCGAGCTCGAGGGTCTTCCCGTGCCACGGGGACGCCTGCGGGACCTGCAGCGAGAAGGTCGCGCCCGGCACGAAGCGCTTGGCGGGGTTGTCGGTGTAGAGCTCGAGCTTGAGGGCGCCCTTGAGTCCGTGCGCCTTCAGCAGCCGCCCTACGCGCAGCTGGGTCGTGCCGGGGCGCTTCGCCTCGTTCACGCCGCGTCGGTGTCGACGACGTCGACGCGAACGCGGCGGCCGTCGGCGAGCGCGGTCACGAGGGTGCGGAGCGCCTTCGCGGTGCGACCGGAACGGCCGATGACGCGGCCGAGATCCTCGGGGTGCACGCGCACCTCGAGGATCTCGCCGCGCGGGGTGCTCGACGAATCCACCTGCACCTCGTCGGGGTGATCGACGATCCCCTTGACGAGGTGCTCGACGGCGGATGCGAGCACGGGTTACTCCTTGGCGGCGTCAGCGTCGGCCGGAGCCTCGGCCTCGACGGCCGCTTCCTCGGCGTCGGCGACCGCGGTGTCCGCATCCTCGACGACCTCGGCCACCGGCTCATCGGCCACGGGCTCCGGGGCCACGGCCTTCTTCTCGGCCTTGGGCTTGAGCACCGGCGTCTTCTTCTCGTCGACGACGAACGCGACCGGCGCCTCCTTGGTCTTGACAGTGCTCTTGGCACCCTTCTCGCCCTTGAAGGTGCCCCAGTCGCCCGTGAGCTTGAGGATCGCGAGCACCTGCTCGGTCGGCTGCGCGCCGACGGAGAGCCAGTACTGGGCGCGCTCCGAGTTCACCTCGATGAACGAGGGCTCCTCGGTGGGGTGGTACTTGCCGATCTCCTCGATGACCCGACCGTCGCGCTTGGTGCGCGAGTCGGCGACGACGATGCGGTAGTACGGGGCACGGATCTTGCCGAGCCGCTTGAGGCGGATCTTGACAGCCACAATTCTCCTGAAAACGTGTGTTTGGGGTCGAACTGCTCCCGTGCGCGTGGGGGCACACTCCGGCAGAAAGCTCTGGGATGGGGACCCGTCGCGCCTGATAGAGGGTCGGGCCGCGCGGATCCAACATCCTATTCTGGCACGTCCGCGCGACCGCTGCCACTCAGCCCGCGGTGGCGAGCCCCACGATGTTGATCACGAGCACGACCAGCCCGATCAGCCCGATGATGAACGGCCAGGCCGCCATCGGGATGAAGAACAGCGTCGAGCGCGGGGCGACCACGATCGGCTCGCCGCTCTTGCCGTCGACCGCGGGGACGACCTCGTGCGTCTGCACGCGCCCGTCGGGGTGCGTGTACGGCTCGGCGAGCTGGCGGGTCACGGTGAGGGGGCGCGGCTTGTCGAGGTAGCGCCGCACGACGTAGCGGTCGAAGAAGTAGAGCCCGACCGCCGAGAGCAGGAAGCCGACGCCGACGAAGACCCCCGCCGTCGGCCCCGAGTTGGTCTGGACGCCCGCGATCGACTTGATCAGGTACCCGAGTCCGACCCCGACCCCGATGAACAGGAAGGCCAGGAATCCCCACCGGCTCCAGATGATCATCCCCTCACCCTAGCCGAAGGGGGTACGCCCCCGGGGGACAGCCCTCAGGTGCCGGAGGAGTCGCGCCAGACACCGCGCGGTTCCCGCCAGATGACGAACGGTTCCGGCCGGCCGAGCCGCGGGTCGCGTCGGCCGCATCCGGATGCCAGACTCCCCCCATGCAGCTGGACTTCGCCGCCTCCGAGCGCGGCACCGTCGGGATCGAGTGGGAGCTCATGCTCGTCGACCCCGCCACGGGCGAGCTCGTCGGCCGCGGCCCCGAGATCATCGGCGTGATCGAGGCCGAGGCCGCGCCGGACGCGCGGTACACGGCGACCACCGAGCTGCTGACCAACACCGTCGAGGTGACGAGCGGCGTGGGCCGCGACGTGCCGCAGGCGATCGATGACATCGCCGCCGCGATCTCCGCCGTGCGCCGGGCGACCGATCCGCTCGGGATCGAGCTCATGTGCGCGGGCAGCCATCCCTTCGCCCAGTGGTACGAGCAGGCGGTGACCGACGCGACGCGCTACCACACGCTCATCGAGCGCACCCAGTGGTGGGGGCGCAACATGATGATCTGGGGCGTGCACGTGCACATCGGCGTCGAGGAGGTGCAGAAGGTCATGCCGCTCATCGGCGCCCTCGGCTGCTACCTCCCGCACCTGCAGGCGCTGAGCGCCTCGAGCCCGTTCTGGGCGGGCGAGCGCACCGGCTACGCGTCGAACCGGGCGCTCGTGTTCCAGCAGTTGCCGACCGCGGGGCTGCCGTGGCCGCTGCCGGATTGGGCGGGCTTCGAGGGCTACCTCGACGACATGGTACGCACCGGGATCATGGCGGATGCCACCGAGGTGCGCTGGGACATCCGCCCCGCCCCGCGCTGGGGCACGATCGAGGTGCGGGCGTGCGACGGGATGTCGACGCTCGCCGAGCTCGCCGCGGTCGCGGCGCTCGTGCAGGCGCTCGTCGAACGCTTCTCGCGCGAGCTCGACGCGGGGCGCGAGTTGCCGACCCTGCAACCCTGGTACCACCGCGAGAACAAGTGGCGCGCGGCCCGCTACGGGCTCGACGCGGAGATCATCGTCGACCGCACGGGAGTCGAGCGGCCGGTGCGAGCCCATCTCGAGGAGACGCTCGATGAGCTGCTGCCGATCGCCGACGAGCTCGGATGCCGCAGCGAGCTCGAGGGCGTGCGCACGACGCTCGAGCGGGGCGCGAGCTACCAGCGGCAGCTGAGGGTGGCGGACGACGCCGGGGGCGAGCTCCGCGCCGTGACGGCGCACCTCATCCGGGAGTTCCGCGCGCGCGGGCTCTAGCCGTTTCGGCGCTCGGCCACCCCCTCCTCTTTCGCAACTCAGGAAGAAAACCCGATGCGGGATGCGCACCCCGCCGCATTCGCCGTCGGTCCTGAGTTGCGAAACCCGGCCCGGTTCCCCCCGGTTCGCAACTCAGGAGATCGAGGCGTCACGCGGCCGTGTTCCCCATCCATCGCCGGAATCTCCTGAGTTGCGAAACCGGCGCGAGGTCGAGGGTTCGGCGGGGAGCTCAGCCTCCGAAGGAGTCGCGCCAGGCGAGCAGCTGCGTCAGCGGCGCGAGGTCGTAGTCGGGGCCGGATGCCGCAGCCTCGAAGAGCCGCACACCGAGCGCGTACTGGCGCTCGAGCACGGCGGGGTCGAGCGAACCCATGCCGCGCACCGAGACGCCGGTGGAGATCTCGATCTCCGCGCGATCGCGGCCGACCACAGCGCAGTGCTCCTCGAGGATCGCGAGCTTGCGCTCGAGCGTCGCCGGGTCGGAGAAGCTGTGCCAGATGTCGGCGTGCTCTGCCACGATCCGCAGCGTCTTCCGCTCCCCGCCCCCGCCGATGAGGATCGGGATGCGGCGGGTCGGCGCGGGGTTGAGCTTCTCCCAGCGAGCCCGGATGCGCGGCAGGTCCTCCGCGAGCGCGTCGAGGCGCGAGCCGGCGGTGCCGAAGTCGTAGCCGTACTCCGCGTAGTCGCGCTCGAACCACCCTGACCCCGTGCCGAAGATGAAACGACCCGTGCCGCCCTTCGCCGAGATGTGGTCGACCGTGCGGGCCATGTCGGCCTGCAGGTCCGGGTTGCGATACGAGTTGCAGTTCACGAGCGGCCCGAACTCGATGCGGGACGTGCTCTCGGCGATCGCCGCGAGCATCGTCCACGACTCGTAGTGCAGGCCGTCGCGGTCGCCGGAGAGCGGGAAGAAGTGGTCCCAGTTGAAGACGACGTCCGTCCCGAGATCCTCCACCCGACGCACGACGTCGCGGATGACCTCGTAGCGGGCGTGCTGCGGCGCGAGCTGGACGGCGATGCGGATGGGCGCGCCGGCGGCCATCAGCGGCGGCCCAGCATCCGCTGCAGGGTTGCCAGCTCCTCCTCGGTGGGCGCCGCCTTCGGCGCGCCACCGAGGCCGAAGCCCGAGCCGCCGCTGGCAGAACCGCCGCCCGGCTTGATGCCCTGCGCGAGCGCCGCGTTCTCGGCGGCGCGCTTGGCGGGGTTGCCGGAGCGCGAGCCCTTCTTCTTGGCCTGCTGCTTCTTGCCACCGTGCGCGCCGGGGATCGGCCCCATCCCGGGCACCTGCGGCACGCCGCCCTTCGCGACGGTCTTCATCATCTTCGCGGCCTGCTCGAAGCGCGCGACGAGCTGGTTGACGTCGGTGACCGTCATGCCGGAGCCTCTCGCGATGCGCAGCCGCCGCGATCCGTTGAGCAGCTTGGTGTTCTGCCGCTCGGCGGGCGTCATCGACTGGATGATCGCCTCGGTGCGCACGAGCTCGCGCTCGTCGAAGTTGTCGAGCTGCTCCTTCATGCCGCGGGCGCCGGGCAGCATCCCGAGCATGCCCTTGAGCGAGCCCATCTTCTTGAGCTGCTGCATCTGGTCGAGGAAGTCGTCGAGCGTGAAGCTGTCGGTGCGGAACTTCTCCGCGACCCTGAGCGCCTCCTCCTCGTCGAAGGCGGCCTGCGCCTGCTCGATGAGGGTCAGGATGTCGCCGAGATCGAGGATGCGGGAGGCCATCCGGTCCGGGTGGAACGGCTCGAAGTCGTCGAGGCCCTCGCCCGTGGAGGCGAAGATGATCGGGCAGCCGGTGACGGAGGCTACGGACAGCGCGGCACCGCCGCGGGAGTCGCCGTCGAGCTTGGTGAGCACGACGCCCGTGAAGTCGACGCCCTCCTGGAAGGCGCGGGCCGTGTTGACCGCGTCCTGGCCGGTGAGCGCGTCGATGACGAAGAGCACCTCGTCGGGGTCGACGGCACGGCGGATGCTCGCCGCCTGCTTCATGAGCTCGGCGTCGATGCCGAGACGGCCCGCGGTGTCGACGATGACGACGTCGTACTGCCGGCGCTCGGCCTCGGCCACGCCGTTCTTCGCGACCTTGACGGGGTCGCCGACGCCGTTGCCAGGCTCGGGGGCGAACACGGGCACGCCCGCCTGCTCGCCCACGACCTGCAGCTGCGTGACCGCGTTCGGGCGCTGGAGGTCGGACGCCACAAGGAGCGGCGTGTGCCCCTCCTTCTTGAGCCACTTCGCGAGCTTTCCGGCGAGCGTCGTCTTGCCCGCGCCCTGCAGGCCCGCGAGCATGATGACGGTCGGCGGCTTCTTCGCGAACTCGAGCTTGCGCTGCTGTCCGCCGAGGATCGCCACGAGCTCCTCGTTGACGATCTGCACGACCTGCTGGGCCGGGTTGAGCGCCTTGTTCACCTCGTCGGAGAGGGCGCGCTCGCGCACTCTGCCGGTGAACGCTTTGACGACCTCGAGCGCCACATCCGCATCCAGGAGGGCGCGACGGATCTCGCGCACCGTCCCGTCGACATCCGCGGGGCTGAGCTTGCCCTTGGTGCGGAGGTTGCGGAAGGTCTCGGTGAGCCGGTCGGAGAGCGTGCCGAAGGTTGCCATGACTCAGCCAGTCTAGGCGGCGGTTTCGGTAGCGTTGCGGGATGAGCCTCATCCTGCCCTTCGACGGCCGCGAGCCATCCATCGACGACAGCGCGTGGGTCGCCCCGAACGCGACGATCGTCGGCGACGTCGTGCTCCATCCGGACTCCTCCGTGTTCTACGGGGCCGTGCTGCGGGCGGACCTCGCCTCGATCACGCTCGGCGCGGGCTCGAACCTGCAGGACAACGTCGTCGTGCACGTCGACCACGGGGTGCCGACGACGATCGGCGCGGGCGTCTCGGTGGGTCACGGCGCCGTCGTGCACGGCTGCACCGTCGAGGACGACTGCCTCATCGGCATGAACGCGACCGTGCTGAATCGGGCCGTCATCGGGCGCGAGTCGCTCGTCGCGGCCGGCGCGCTCGTGCTCGAGGGCACCGTCGTGCCACCCCGCTCGCTCGTCGCAGGCGTGCCGGCGAAGGTGCGGCGCGAGCTCAGCGACGAGGAGGTCGACGGCATCCGCCGCAACGCCGCCAGCTATCGCGAGCTCGCCTCCGCGCATGGGGAGCTCGGATGACGGATGCGCTCCCCGGCGAGCCGCGCGTGTTCCGTCCCTCGTGGCCCGTGTTCCACCGGCGCATGCTCGTGCGCCTCGTCTGGTTCTCGCCGCTGCTGCTGATGGCTCTGCTGCTCGCCGCATGGCCGAGCGTCGGGCTCGGCATCATGGCGCTCGGCACCGGCCTGCTGCTCGGCGGGATCGGACTCGCGGTGTACTTCGGGCGCACCACGGTGACGATCGAGTCCGGCGAGTTGCGCATCCGCGGACCGCTGCGCACCAGGCGCTGGCCGCTGCCCGCGATCGCGACCCTCGTCTTCGTGCCGCTTCCCGGCAGGCGCCGGGCGAGCCTCTACGGCGTCTCGCCCCTGCTCGAGCGCATGTTCGCGCTCTCGGCCGAGACCTGGGAGGAGGACGAGCTGGAGGGTATTGCCGCGTCGATCGGCGCCCCCGTGGTGCGGGCACCGGCCGGTCTCACCGGCCCCGAGCTCCAGGAGCGCTACCCGGGGACGGTCGGCTGGACGACGACCCGTCCCTGGCTCTTCGTGCTGCTGCTCACGTGCGGCACGGCCGTGCTGATGTTCGCGGTCGCCGTCGTCGCGACGATCGTCCTCATCGCGACGGGCCAGGTCACCCTGCCGACGGGGGACTGACCGCCGAGGCCGTGTTGCTGAACCCCGTGCGCGAGCGAGGACGCGGCTGGTTCAGCAACACGGCCTAGCGCAGCCCGGCGAGGAGCCCGGCCTGCAGCTCGGGACGGATGGGGGAGCTCGCGTTGAACGACACCCGCGTGACGAGGCCCGCGAAACGCTGCCGCAGTTGCGCGGCGACCTCGGCGGGGGATCCGACCGTGGCGAAGGCGGCGAGCAGCTCGTCATCGATGAGGGCGCCCATCCGCGCCCACTCGCCGCGCCGCGAGGCCGCGTGGAGTCGCTCGTGCACGCCTTCCCAGCCGTGCAGCGCGAGCACCGGCAGGTAGTCGGGGGTCGAGCCGTAGAAGGCGATCTGCGCCTTCGTCGCCTGGATCGCCCTGGCGAGCTCCTCATCCGTCTCCCCCACCGCGACGAAGGCGGACAGGCTGATGCCGAGGCCGGCGGCGGCGCGCCCGGCGGATGCGGCCCCGCGTTCCAGCGCGGGTCGCGTCACCTCGCGCAGATAGCGCTCGGTCGTGAAGCTGTGGGCGAGCACGCCGTCGGCGACCGCACCGGCGGTCTCCGTCATCCGCTCCCCCACCGCGGCGATCCAGACCGGCGGCGCACCGAAGGGGTTGGGGCCTGGCGAGAAGAACGGGGTCATCAGGGTGTGGCGGTAGTGCTCGCCGTCGAAGGCGAGCTTCTCGCCCGTCTCCCACGACGACCAGATCGCGCGCACGGCCGCGACGAACTCGCGCATCCGGGCGGCGGGCGCCGACCACGGCATCGAGAAGCGGCGCTCGATGTGCGGCCGGATCTGCGAGCCGAGGCCCAGGATGAAGCGGCCTCCGGAGACGAGCTGCAGGTCGTTCGCGGTCTCGGCGACCGTCATCGGGTTGCGGGCGAACGCGACGGCGATGCCGGTTATGAGGGTGACCCGCTCGGTGCGCATGGCCGCGGCGGTCAGGCTCACGAAGGGGTCGTGCTTGGTCTCGGCGGCGAAGATACCGTCGTAGCCCGCGGCTTCGAGCGCGGCGGCACCTCCCGCGAAGGCGCGCGGGTCGGTGCCGGCGTCGCCGCCCGCGTCGAGGAGGAAGGGGGCCGTGGCCTGGTTCGTCGCGTCGTCGCTCACCCGGCCATCCTGCCGCACCCGAGGCGTCACGTCGTGTCGCAAACACCTCTGCTCACGCCACTCGATGTGACGCCTCACCGAACGCGCGCGGTGCCGCTCAGGCGCTCTTGCGGATCTCCAGCACGGTGCCCGCCTGTTCGCGGGTGTCGAAGTAGCAGAAGCCAGAGCCGTCGGCGCGCAGGCCCCTGGACAGGATGCCGAGACCGAGCGCCTGGCCGTCGGCGATGCCTGCCGCGAGGTCGTCGACCTCGAAGCCGAGGTGGAAGACCCCTTCGCCCCGCTCGTCGAGGAAGCGGCGCTGGGGGGTGTCGTGCTCGGTGGGCTCGCACAACTGGAGCTGGAAGTTCTCGAAGTCGACGCACTTGTACCGCATCGCCTTCGAGCCCTCCTCGCTCTCGACCTCGAGCTCGACATAGGGGCTCGACTTGGGGTAGTCGTACCAGGGACCGATCCCGAGCCTCTCGTAGTAGGCGACGGTGGTGTCGAGGTCGCGCACGACGATGCAGACGTGGTGAAGGGAGCTGAATGGCGATGTCACGGGATCCACTTCTTTCGAGACCGATACTGCATACAGTACCGTATGCACAATGGAGCCGCATCGGTTTCGACGCGGCACGTGCGCATAAACTGGCGTGACCTGAATCCCCGGAGCTGCCGACCGTGAATGCACTACCGACGACCGCATTGACCATTCCGGCCGTGCAGGAGAGCACCGACTCCGTCGCGGACCTCGTGCACGAACGCCTGCGCGACGCCATCCTGAGCGCCGAGCTTCGCCCCAACTACCGCCTCGTCGAAGAGGACCTCGCGGCATGGCTCCAGGTGAGCCGCACCCCGGTGCGCGAAGCGCTCCTCCGCCTCCGTCAGGAGGGTCTCGTCGTCCGCGCCAAGGGCTGGCTCGTGCGGGACCACGCGCCGAAGGAGATCCTCCAGATCATCCAGGCACGCGCAGCGATCGAGAGCGCCACCGCCCACCTCGCGGCCCAGTGCATCACGACGGAGGACCTCGCGCGGCTCGAGGAACTCGTCGACCGCATGGAGGACCCTGGCTCCTCGCGGGTCGAGATCAACGAGCTCAACAACCGGTTCCACGCGATCATCACCGACGCATCCGGCAACTTCCTGCTCACCCAGTTCCATCGGCGCACCAAGATCAACTACTGGAACTACAACACCCCCGTGGTCTTCACCCCCGCCGACGACGAGCTCGTCAACCGAGAGCACCGGGAACTCATCGCCGCGCTCCGCGCGGGCGACTCCGAGCTCAGCGAGCGCATCGCGCGCGAGCATGTCGGGCACACCGCGCGGATCCTGTCCGCGGCCTTCGGCATCGAGACGGGCTGAGCGCATGCCCTCGCAGACCGCCCCGCACCCGGCCAGGGCCTCGCACAGCCACCTCTTCCCCGGCGCGACGATCCTCGTCGAGGGCGAGGACCGATCCTGGGCCGAGGGCGGCCGTCTGGATCCGATCGGACTCGACATCCTGTTCTCCGACGGGGCGACGACCACCGCCGAGCTCCTCGTGGCCGAGGGGCGGGAGGATGCCGCGCTCGAGGTCGAGGCCTACCGCACCTCGGCCGGAACCGAACTGCCCCGCGCCGTCTGGCGCGTGCGCGAGGCCGTCGAAGCGGACGGCCGGATCCTGCTCCGCCTCGGCGCGAAACTCGCCGGGGTCTAGACAGGCCAGGCCAGGCAGTACCGGCCGGGCAACACGCTAGACCCCGGGAGTGGTCTCCTCCACCTCGATGCGGCGCACTCTCGCCTCGCGCACGGTCGCGAACCCGAAGACGAACACCCCGGCGAGGATGAGACCGAGCGCGAGCCACGACATCCCGCTCAGCACCTCGCCCAGGACGAGCACCCCGAGCAGCACCCCGACCACCGGTTGCAGGTAGGTGTTGATCGAGGTGGCGGTCGACCCCCAGCGCTGGATGAAGTGGAAGTACAGCACGTAGGTCACGGCAGAGCCGAGTATCCCGAGTTCGAGCACGGCGAGGATCGCGATCGGATCCGGCGGTGCGATGACGAGCGGACCCCCCAGGAGCGCGAGGGGAACGATGAACAGCACCCCGAAGCCGATCTGCAGCAGGGCGATCTGGATGGGGTGCACCCCCGCGAGGAATCGGCGGGAATACACGTTCCCCGAGGCGAACACCGCAGACGACGCCACGACGACGAGCGGCCAGATCCATCCCCCGTCGCCGGGCGGTGCCACCCCGTTGAGGACGACCACCCCGATGAAGGAGATCCCGATCCCCGCGACCTTGGGCACCGTGAAGCGCTCCACCCGCAGGATGAGCACCGCGATGAGGAACACGAACAGCGGGGTCGTGCTGGAGAGCACGATGGCCGTCGAGGATTCGACGTGCTGCTGCGCGTAGGTGACCATCACGTAGGGCAGGGCGATGTTGAGCGCCCCCAGTGCGACCAGGTGCGCGTAGACGACGCCTCCTCGCGGCAGCGGGATGCGCAGCACGAGCACGATCGCCGCGAGCGCGATCGTCGCGAGCGTGAACCTGGCCAGGATGATCCCGGTCGGCGTGAAGGCGCGCAGCGCGAGCGCGGTGAAGAAGAAGCTCGAGCCCCAGATCGTGAACATCGCGGTGAACAGCGCGAGCTGGCCCACCCCGACCCGCTTCCGCACGGGGGAAGGGCTCGTCCCGGTCGCGGGGCTCACGAGGACATGGTCGCGAGGAACTGGCGGGTCCGCTCCTGCTTCGGCCGGCTCAGCACCTCGGCCGCGGGACCGTCCTCGACGATCCTGCCGTCGACCATGAAGATGATCCAGTCCGCGATGTCGCGCACGAGCGGGATGTCGTGGGTCGCCATGAGCATCGTCCGCTGCTCGGCCGCGAGGTCGCGGATGACCGCCGCCACCTCGACGCGCAACTCCGGGTCGAGCGCGCTCGTCGGCTCGTCGAGCAGGATCATCGTCGGGTTCATGGCGAGTGCGCGAGCGATCGCCACCCGCTGCTGCTGACCGCCGGAGAGCTGTGCCGGGAAGTGCCGCTCCTTGCCCGCCAGGCCCATCCGGGCCAGCAGCGCGATCGCCCTCTCCTCCGCCTCGGCCTTCGGCATCCCGAGCACCTGGCGGGGCGCGTAGCTGACGTTGGCGAGCGCCGTCATGTGCCGGAAGAGGTTGAAGCTCTGGAACACCATCCCGATCCGGGCGCGCTGCCTCGCCGCCTCGCGATCCTTCAGCGGGAGGAGCACATCGCCCTCCTTCCGGTAGCCGATGAGCTCGCCGCTGATCTCGATGGTGCCTGAGTCGATGAGCTGGAGGTTGTTGATGCAGCGGAGGAAGGTCGACTTCCCGGCGCCCGAGGGGCCGATGAGGGCGACCACCTCGGAGTCGTGCACCTTGACCGAGACGTCGTGCAGCACGGTCGCGGCCCCGAAGGACTTGTAGACGTGCCGCGACTCGAGTTTGACGACGCGCGTTGCCTCCATCGCCATCACCTCGCCGGGAACCGGCGCTCGAGCGCCTGCTGGAGGAACGAGACGAGCGCCGTCAGCACGAGGTACCAGAACGCGGCGACCAGGAGCAGCTCGAGGTATTTGAAGTTGGCCTGGTAGATGCGGCTCGCCGAGAGCAGGAGCTCCATGTAGCCGATCGCGTAGCCCAGCGAGGTGTTCTTGATCATCATGATGTACTGGTTGCCCATCGCCGGCATCTGGATGCGCAGCGCCTGTGCGAGCACGACCTGAAGGGTGATCTTCCCCTGACGAAGGCCCAGCGCCCTCGCGGCATCGCGCTGACCCTGATCGACCCCGGAGATGCCCGCGCGGATGACCTCCGCCATGTACCCGGTCTCGGCGAGGGTGAGGGCGAAGAGCCCCGCGAGGAACGGCGTGAAGAACTGACTCGCCGGAACGTTGTCGATCCACACGATGTCCGTGAACGGGATGCCGATCGTCACCCGGCCGATCATCCGCGGGATCGCGAAGTACCAGATGAGCATCTGGACAAGCATCGGGGTTCCGCGGAAGACGAAGATGTAGCAACTCGCGGCGGCGACGAGAACGCGGTTGCCGCTGATCCGGGCGAGGGCGACGAGCGTGCCGAGCACGATCGCGAGCGCGGTGCTGAGGGTCGCGAGCGAGACGGTCGCCCAGATGCCCTGGAGGATGACCGGGCTGAACAGGTATTTCGCGGAGGTCGCAAGGTCGAAGACGCCGGAGCTCACGAACGCCGCGACGATGGCGACCACCACGACGACCACGACGGTCGCCTGCACGAGCTGACCCCATGGCCGGGGACGCACGACCTTGCCGTAGACCTGCTCGGCCGATCCGGCCGGTCCGTTGGTGAGAGCCATTGGCGATTCCCTTGCGATCGGGACGGGGCTGCGGCGCCGACTGCTGCGCGGTGCCGCAGCCCCGTTGAACGGTGGGTTCAGCTATACCCTGATCAGGGCGCGTCGCCGATGACTCCGTTGAAGGCCGGCTCGGTGAGAGCGCCCGCGGTCGCATCGTACTTCGCGAGGATCTCGTCGTACTCACCCGACTCCATCAGCCCTTTCACCCCGTCGAAGACGGCCTGCAGGAGTTCCGGATTGGCGTCCTTGAGGAAGGTGAAGTTGGTCGTGTACTGGGTGAGGTAGTAGCCCTCGGTCCACGCGTACAGATCCGGGTCGGCCGCGACGATCTTCGAGGCCTGCAGCGGGTCGGGCGTGTAGGCGTCGATGCGCTCGCTCAGCAGGTCCTGCTGGCCCAGCGGCGTCGTCGTGTACTCGACGAGCTCGATGGGATCCTTGCCGTCGGCCGCGCACTGCGCGTTCTCCGTCTCGAAGGCGGCGAGCAGCGTCGTCGATCCGGCGAGGAGGCCGACCGGGTGCCCGCACAGGCTCTGAGCGTCGGTATAGGTGCCCTCGTCCGCCTTGCGGAGCAGGAAGGTGGAGCCGGACTGGAAGTAGCCGACCATGTCGACGACCTCGAGACGCTCCGGGTTCGGGCTCATGCCGCCCGAGCTCATGTCGAACTGCTCCGCCTGGAGGCCCGCGATGAGGGCCGAATAGTCGGACTGCACCCATTCGGTCTCGAGGCCGAGGTCGGCGGCGATCTTCTCGATGATCTCGAAGGCGAAGCCCTTGAGCGTGTTGTCCGCGGAGTCGATGTACTCGCCGGGGACGTAGGACTGCTGCGAGCCGATCTTGAGGACGCCGGTCTCGAGCGTCGTGATGGCCGGTGCCTCCTCCGTCGCGCTGCTGCCGGATGTCGGCGTCTCGGCGGTACAGCCGCTCAGGGAAATCGCGACGACCGCCGCGGTGCCGAGGAGGGTCAGGCCCCTCCCGCTGTGTGTCTTCAGCATTTCTCTCCTGCTCTCATCTCGATGGTGGTGGGGTCGGGATCAACGGGTCGAGGCGTCCTTGCCCGGGGCACCAGCCGGCATCGGCCGGTCGTAGTCGGGGCACTCGGCGGCTTCGTCGAAGATCGCCTGGACCTCGGCGCGGTACTCGGCCGGGAAGTCCTGCTCGGCGAGCCCGTTCGGCACGCGCTCCCAGTAATAGCGCGGCGGACGCATCCGGATACCGGGGTTGCTCAGCACGTAGGTGAAGCAGTCGTATGCTTTGCCGTCCTCGCCGTTGACGGTGAGGTACACGATGTCGAAGTCGTCGAACTCGTCCTTGTTGCGGGTGTCGTCGACCTCGAACACGATGCCCTGCGCGGACTTTCCGTACACCGGCCCGCGATCCGCCAGGTGGCACCACCCGCGGTCCTCGCGCGCGCCCGCGGCGCGGAACTGGATCTGGTGGTTGGCCGCCGTCGCACGCGTCACGGCCTTCGCTTCGGGCAGGTACTTCCTGAGTTCGGCCTCGAGGAGGTAGGTGCAGTATCCGAAGTAGTACATGTGCTCGCTCTCTTTCCTGCCACCGGTCGCGAAACCCGCGCAACTCGGTCATGTCTCTGTTCTTGTTACGGTACACGTTTCTGTATACAGGGCAATAGACAGCCGGAAATCCGAAAGTTACGTTCTCATTACGCGGAGAGCCGCAGCCCGATCGGGGGCATCGCTCGAGGAGCTCGACAGGGATTCCGGGCTCCTCTGGCACCGGTCCCTCGTGTCGTCGCTCGCCCCGGCATCCTGCCGCGGGCCGCGCGCTCCGCCGGGCCGATTGCGCGCGCCCCACGTGCGCGGCACGCGGAAGCCACCGCGCGCGGGTCTTCTCACATCCGGATCAACCGCTCGGCACCGCGGACGCGGTGGGCACCGGTTCCGCGGTCGGGTCGGGCGGAGTCGAGGGCTCGACCGACGGGGACGGCGACGGGTCGGGCGACGGGTCCGGCGACAGCGGCTGGGGCGAAGGCTCCCGCGGGTTATAGGGATCGACCACATCCGGCGTCCCGACGGGGAGGCACTCATACAGGCGAGCGCCGACGATCGCGCTCGGGTGGACCACTCCGCTCGGATCGCTCACATCCGCCGCCCAGAGATCGAGCGCCATCACTCCGCCCTTGCGAGGGACGGTGGCGAGCAGATCTCCCCACCGTCCGACGAGGGTCTGGCCGTGCGTCTGCCCTGCGGGCAGTCCGAGCCCCGGGGTGACCGCGAGACCGCGATCCTCGCACGTGCCGCCGGGGCTCATGAGGGCGGGGAGACCCCGGGAGGCTCGATAGGCGTTGATCGCGCCGAGAACCTCGGAGAGGTCGGCACGCAGCCACACGCCCATCGGCAGGGGCACGGGGCTCGCGCCGGCACGCCCATCGCCGCCGCCCGGACCGGTTGCGGTCGAGGCCCCTCCCTCGATCACGGTTCCGGCGTCGCCGTCCACCGATTCGCTCTCCGTCGCGGCCGAGTCGATCCCGGGGTCAGCCGCCTCGGACTCCGGGAAGACCGCGCTGAGCCCGAGAGGTGCCGTGGCGGGATGCGCGGGCACCGCGGCGCTGTCGACGGGGGCGGCCGGCGCGACCGGCGGCACAGCGGCTGTCGTCGACGCGGCGAGGAGAATCACTGCAGCGCAGGCGACGGCACGGAACGACACGACGAGCCTCTCTCGGGTTCGATGCATGCTAGCGGAGGGAAGCGTCCGAGCACGAGCCGCGAGAGGGCGTCAGCCGACGAGCTGCTGCGCGAAGACGTGCGGGGTGAAGCCCGTGAGATCGCCGATCCCCTCACCCTGCCCGACGAGCTTGACCGGGATGCCGGTCTTCTCCTGCACCGCGAGCACGAAGCCGCCCTTCGCGGTCCCGTCGAGCTTGGTGAGCACGAGCCCCGTGACGCCCGCGCGCTCGAGGAAGGCGCCGGCCTGCGCGAGCCCGTTCTGCCCGGTCGTCGCGTCGAGCACGAGCAGCACCTCGGCGATCGGTTCGAGCTTCTCGACGACGCGGCGCACCTTGGCGAGCTCGTCCATGAGGCCCGACTTGGTCTGCAACCGGCCCGCCGTGTCGATGAGCACGATCTCGACGCCCTCGCGCTGGGCGAGCTCGACCGTCTGGAAGGCGACGGATGCCGGATCCTGTCCCGCCTGCTGCGGGCGCACGATGCGGGCGCCCGCCCGCTCGGCCCAGGTCGCGAGCTGCTCGACGGCCGCCGCGCGGAAGGTGTCCGCGGCACCGACCACGACCGAGCGGCCGTGGTTGGTCAGGAATTTCGCGAACTTGCCGATCGTCGTCGTCTTGCCCACCCCGTTGACGCCCACGACGAGCACGACCGCCGGGCGGTTGCTGAGGGTGAGAGTGGAGTCGTAGGCGGCGAGGCGTTCCTCGATCGTCTCGCGCAGCATCCGTTGCAGGTCCTTGGGGTCGGTCGTCCGGAATCGGTGG
This sequence comes from Protaetiibacter sp., assembly GCA_047605085.1. Lineage (GTDB taxonomy): Bacteria > Actinomycetota > Actinomycetes > Actinomycetales > Microbacteriaceae > Homoserinibacter. The sequence goes on along the minus strand of JASGGJ010000007.1, from coordinate 9,931 downwards.
ACCTTGTCGCGCAGCTCCTCGACGATGGTGTCGGTGATCTCTGGACCGAAGTCGGCGGAGAGCAGCGCCTCCTCGAGCTCGTCCCAGCTGGTCTCGTCGATCGTCGCCTTCTGGAACATGCCGCGCAGCGCGCCGCCGAGAGACCAGGATGCCGCCATGCGCCCAGGCTATCGGGCGCTCGGCGCGCGGGGCTGCCATCCCGAATCAAGGAGTCCCACAGCACAAATCAAGGAGTCTGCGGTGCGGGAGTGACGGATGAGCCTCAGGAACCTCATCCGCCACGTCAACTCCTTGATTTGTGCCGCCGGACTCCTTGATTTGGGCAGTGGCGGGGGCGGCGGGAGACTGGGACGGTGACCCTCGCCTTCATCCGCCACGGCCAGACCGACTGGAATCGGGACGGACGGATGCAGGGGTCGAGCGATATCCCCCTCAACGACACGGGTCGCGAGCAGGCGCGCGCGGCGGAGCGGATGCTCGAGGCCTGGTCGTGGGATGCGGTGGTCAGCTCGCCGCTGTCGCGCGCCCGCGAGACGGCACGCATCATCGCCGACGGCCTCCGCCTCCCGCTCGGAGCCGCCTACGACGAACTCGTAGAGCGCGACTACGGCCCGCTCGAGGGCGAGCCCTCCCGGGATGTCGTGGCGCGCTGGCCCGACCGCGACTTCCCCGGTGCCGAGCCCCTCGACGCCGTCGTCGACCGCTGCCTGCGCGGCCTCGCACGCATCGACGCCGACCATCCGCACCGCAACGTCGTGATCGTCTGCCACGGCACGATCATGAAGTACACGCTCATCCGCCTGACCGGCTACCCGGTCGACGTCATCCTCAACGGCACCGTGTCGGCGATCGAGCGCGGCGACGACGGCTGGCGTGTGCTGACCATCAACGGCGAGCCCGTCTGAGGGCCGCTCGGCGACGCTCCGTCGCGGGCATTCAGCTCGCGCGCTCGGTCTCCACGGCGACGCGCTGCCCCACGACGGCGCTCACGCCGTCCTGGCGCATCGAGACGCCGTAGAGCGCATCCGCGATCTCCATCGTGCGCTTCTGGTGCGTGATGACGATGAGCTGCGAGTTCTCACGCAGCCGCTCGATGACGGTCAGCAGGCGACCGAGGTTGGCGTCGTCGAGCGCCGCCTCCACCTCGTCGAGGATGTAGAAGGGGCTCGGGCGGGCCGTGAAGATCGCGAACAGCAGCGCCACGGCCGCGAGCGAACGCTCGCCTCCAGAGAGCAGGGAGAGCCGCTCGATCTTCTTGCCGGCAGGGCGCACGGTGACCTCGATGCCGGTCGTCAGCAGGTCGTCCGGGTTGGTCAGGTGGAGCGCGCCGGTGCCGCCGGGGAACAACAGCGGGAACACCTCGTCGAAGGCGGCTCTCGTGTCCTCGAAGGCGGAGGCGAAGATGTCCTGCATCTTCTCGTCGATCTCGTCGATGATCGTGAGAAGGTCCTTGCGGGTCGCGGTGAGGTCGGCGAGTTGCTCTGTGAGGAAGCTGTGACGCTGCTCGAGAGCGGCGAACTCCTCCAGCGCGAGCGGATTCACCCGGCCGAGCTGCGCATACATACGCTCCGCCTTCTCGAGCCGCGCCCGCTGCTTCACCCGGTCGAACGGCTCGGTCTCTGTCAGAAATGCAGGAGATTCGGCATCCGCATCCGTGTCGGCCCCCGTGTTTCCAGGGTCGGCTGCCAAATTCTCCTGCATTTCTGACACAGGGCTCGGGGCGGCGGGGGCGGACGCGGCGGGGGCCGACGCGGATGCGACGGGGGCGTCGAGCGGGACGGGCACCTCTGGCCCGTACTCGGCCACGAGCACCTCCTCGACGAGGCCGAGCTCCTCGGCGGCCCGCTCGAGCAGCGTCGAGAGGTGCAGCTTCTTCTCGTAGGCCTGCATCTCGAGCCCGTGCACGTTCTCGTTGAGCACCGCGAGCCGCTCGCGCAGCACGCCCTCGCCGCGGCGCAGCTCGGCGAGCTCCTCGTTCTGCCTGGCGCGCTCGGCCTCCGCCGTGGCGAGCGCGAGCCGTGCCTCGGCGACCGAGCGGTCGGCGGCATCCAGCACCGAGGGGAGCGCCGCGATGACGCTCTGCGCCGCCTCGATCTGGTGGCGGCGAACGACGGCGCGACGCGCGGCCTCCTCGGCGGCCGCGCGCTCCGCCTCCAGTCGGCGCCGAAGCTGCTCGGCCTGCTCGCGCTGCGCACGCACCCGCTCGCGGGCCGTCTCGAGTTCGACGCGGGCGGCGACCTCGACACTCCGCGCGCTCTCGAGCTCCGCGAGCAGCCCGTCCCGGGAGGAGACGTCGAGGATCGGGCGCGGCGTCGCGGCGTGCGCGTCGCGCTCCGCGGTCGCCTTCTCGAGCCCGGCCTCTGCTGCGGCCACCTGCTCACCCAGCCCCACAGTCGCATCCGCGAGGCGCTCGCTCTCGGCGACCGCGGCCGCCAGCTGCACGCGGGATCGGCCGAGGGCCTCGCTGCGCTCGGCGAGCCGGGTCTCGAACTGCTTGAGAGCCGACTGCGCCTGCGCGTGGTCGATGCGGGCGAGGTCGAGCTGCTCGCGATGTTCCGCGAGCTCGTGCGCGAGCCGCTCGATCGTCGTCGTGACGCCGACGAGGCGCTCCTGGGCGGCGTCGCGCTCGGCCAGCAGCTCGATCCGGCTGCGGCTGGCCCCCGTCCCGCCGCGCAGCGAGTGCTCGGCGAGCACGTCACCCTCCCGCGTGATGACGGTGATGCCGCCGAGCCGGGAGAGAGCGGGCCAGGCCTCGCGCGCGGCGTCCAGATCGTCCGCGACGACGATGCCCGCGAGCACCCCGCGGATGCCGTCCGGCCCGGTCACGAGCGAGGCGGCGGGGCGGATGCCGACGGGCAGGCCGATCGGGACCTCAGGGGCAGCGGCATCCGCCACGACGATCTCGACGCGCCCCGCAGCGGCGCCGCGCGCGTGGCCGAGGGCGGCGACGCCCGCATCCCAGCTGTCTGCGAGCACGGCATCCGCGAGTGAACCGAGGGCGGCGGCGATCGCGGCCTCGTATCCGGCCTTCACCTTGATGTGTTCGGCGACGAGACCCCGGATGCCGCGAAGCCCGATGATCTGCTGCGAGCCGTCCTGCTGATCGGTCGCCATGGTGAGCGCGCTCGTGCGCGCGGCGAGGGCGTCGCGCTCCCGCTCGGCCGCGTGCAGCTCGTCACGGAGCGCGTCGACGCGCTCCTGCAGCCGCGCCACGGACGCCCCCGCCGTATCTACGGCCCCCGCGAGCTCGCTGTCCTCCGCGGCACCGGCGTCGTCGCCCTCGAGCGCCACGAGCTCGGCGCGCGCGCCCTCACGGCGCCCTTCGGCATCCGCGAGCGCCGTGCGCTGCCGCTCGAGCTGGGCACGCAGCGCGCCGAGGCGCTCCTCGGCCGCGCGCACGGCACCCGCGAGACGTCCCTGCTCGAGGTCATGCCGGCTCACGAGCGCCGACTGGGCGCTGATCTCTTCGTCGAGCGAGTCGAGGCTCGCCCGTGCGGTCGCGGTCGCGGCCGTGGCGCGGCCGAGCGCGGCCTCCGCCTCCGCGATGCCGGCCTGCAGGCGCTCCGCCTCGAGCACGGCATCCGCGACGGTCGACTCCGACAGGGTGGCCCCCATGCCGGGCAGCTCGGCCTGCTGCGAGAGCAGCGCGAGGCGCTGGTTGGCGAGCGTGTAGAGGGAGCGGAGATGGTCCTGCACCTGCTCGAGACCGAACGCGACACGCCGGGCGTCGTCGACCGCGGTCGAGGTGTCGGAAGCCTCGATGCGCGCCTGCCGCAGCTTCGACTGGTCGAGCTGCTCCTGCAGCACCACGCGCTCGGTCTTGCGCTCCGACTCGCTGCGGGTGACATCCGTGATGGAGCGACGCAGCTCGACGACCTCGTCGGCGAGCAGGCGCGCCCGCGCGTCGCGCACGATCGCCGCGATCGTCTGCGCCTCCCTGGCGATCTGCGCCTGCTGGCCGAGCGGCTTGAGCTGGCGGCGGATCTCGCCCGCGAGATCCGAGAGGCGCGTGAGGTTCGCCTGCATCGCCTCGAGCTTGCGGAGGGTCTTCTCCTTGCGGCGGCGGTGCTTGAGGATGCCGGCCGCCTCCTCGATGAAGCCGCGGCGGTCCTCCGGGCTCGCGTGCAGCACTTGATCGAGCTGACCCTGCCCGACGATGACGTGCATCTCGCGGCCGAGACCCGAGTCGCTGAGCAGTTCCTGCACATCCAGCAGCCGGCACTGCTCGCCGTTGATGGCGTACTCGCTGCCGCCGTTGCGGAACAGGGTGCGCGAGATGGTGACCTCGCTGTAGTCGATCGGCAGCGCCCCGTCGGTGTTGTCGATCGTCAGCTGCACCTCGGCGCGGCCGAGCGGCCCGCGGGTGGCGGTGCCGGCGAAGATGACGTCCTCCATCTTGCCGCCGCGCAGCGTCTTCGCGCCCTGCTCGCCCATGACCCAGGCGAGCCCGTCGACGACGTTCGACTTGCCGGATCCGTTCGGGCCGACGACGCAGGTCACGCCGGGTTCGAACGCGAAGGTGGTCGGCTGGGCGAACGACTTGAACCCCTTGAGGGTCAAGCTCTTCAGATGCACCCGGCCACCTCCGTCCGTTCCTCGCGGCGTCCGCTCTACGCTAGCGTGCGCGAACAGGCTAGCCTGGTCGGCTGCCCGCGAGGCGGCGGGAGGCAGGTGCGCCGTGGGAGCCGTCACGATCGAGGAGCTCGAGGTGCCCGCCGCGGTCGGCGCCGAGGGCTGGGACGAGTTCGCGGCCGCGAGCGCGGTGCGGGGCCGCGCGGAAGCGAAGTGGTTCGCCACCCCGGATCGGGCCTACGAGCCGGAGGAGGAGCTGCCGCATTTTCAGGATCCCCACCGCCCCGCGCGGCTCTTCGTCGCCCGGTCCTCCGGCACGATCCTCGGCACCGGATGGGTCGAGGTCCAGATCGACGACCCGGACGCATCCTGGGTCGTCGTCACGACCGATCCGGATGCGGAGGGACGCGGCGTCGGCCGCGGGCTCATGGACGCCGTCGAGGCGGCCGCGCGAGCCGCCTCTCGGAGCAGGGTCATCGCCTACGTGCCAGAGCACCGCACCGACGGCGAGCGGCGGGTGCCTCCCACCGGGTTCGGCTCGGTTCCCGCCACCTCGCGCTCCACGCGTTTCATGGACGCGCGCGGGTACCGGCTGGAGCAGGTCAACCGGCTGAGCCGGCTCGAGCTGCCGGTCGCCGGCATCGAGGAGCGGCTCGCCGCGGCGATCGAGGGCAGCGGGAGCGATTTCGCCCTGCACCACTGGACAGGGCCGACGCCGGAACGCTGGCGCGAGGGGATCGCGACGCTGTACACCCGGATGAGCACCGATCCGCCCGACGGCGGCGTCGGCACGCCCGAGGATGTCTGGGATGCGGGGCGCGTGGCGAGCGAGGACGCCCGCCGGCAGCGCGACGATCCACGGATCATGGTGACGACGGCCGTCGAGCACCTGCCCACGGGCGAACTCGCGGGGTACACCGTGTACTCGCTCCCGCGGCAGTCGCACCGGCCCGCCCAGCAGTACAACACTCTCGTGCTTCCGGAGCACCGCGGGCACGGGCTCGGGATGCTCCTGAAGCTCGCCAACCTGCGCTACCTGGACGAGGAGTTCCCCGGCCACCCGAGCGCGCTCACCTTCAACGCCGAGGAGAACCGCCCGATGCTCGAGGTGAACGAGGCGCTCGGATTCGTCCCGGTGTCGTACGAGGGGATCTGGCGCAAAGACCTCTGACCGGGATCGACGCCGCCGGCCTCGGGGCGGCCCCGGTCAGCGTCGAGCGATCGCGAGCAGGCGCAGGATCTCGAGGTAGAGCCAGATGATGGTCACCATGATGCCGAAGGCGCCCGTCCACTGGTACTTCTTCGGAATCCCGTTCTGCACGCCCTTCTGGATGAAGTCGAAGTCCAGCACGAGCGAGTAGGCGCCGAGCAGCACCGCGAGCACGCCGAGGATGACCCCGAGCGGGATGCCGAAGACCTCGACCGAGCCGCGCAGCCCCCACGCATTGCCGTCCGCGCCGCCGAAGATCATGATGCCGACGTTCACGAGCGAGAACAGCAGGTAACCGGCCATGACGATGAGGAACACCTTGGTGGCCCTGGCGGAGGCGCGCACCTTGCCGCTCGCGAAGAGCACGAGGGTGACGGCGACGACGCAGAAGGTCGCGAGCACCGCCTGGAGCACGATGCCCGGGTACAGGTACTCGAAAAGGCTGGAGATCCCGCCGAGGAACACGCCCTGCGCGCCCGCATAGCCGAGGATGAGCGCGGGCGAGGGCTCCCGCTTGAACATGTTGACGAGCGCGAGCACGAAGCCGACGATCGCGGCGCCGATCCACAGGTACGGCACGAGCGGCAGCGTGATCCAGCCGACCGCGGCGCCCGCCAGCAGCACGCCGAAGGTCGCCATCGAGACCCGCACCGTGCCGTCGACCGTCATCGGGGCGGCGGCGACCGGATCGGGTGCCGACGGCAGCTCGAACTGCTGCTGCAGCTGCTCGGCCGTCGGGGTCGGGATCGCGGGCACCCCCTTGCCGTTGAAGGCGGGGTTGGTGGAGAAGGCGGGGTTGGCCATGGCGTGTCCTTACGTCGTTCCTCGTTCCAGGATACCGGCGGATTCCGCGGGCTTGCTCGGCGCGGCGCGAAACGGTGCCGTCAAAGGTGCGCGATCGGATCCATCCGCTGATGCGGGATCCGGATGACGGCCACGCGCTGGTCGTTCACGAGGTAGAAGATCAGGTGGCTTCCGATCGCGTAACGCCGGTAGCCATCCCGGATCTCGTCGCAGCGGCGTCCACGCTCGGGATCGCCCGCGACGCGCTCGATCGCAGCCCAGAGCTCGGAGAGGCACGTCTCGGCCTGGCGCACTCCCCAGCGCTCCTGGGTGAAGTCCCAGATGGATGAGAGATCGCGCTGGGCGGCCGGAGTGAGGTGCGCGGTGCTCACTGCTTCTTCGAGGCGAGGAACGCGTCGAAGTCGAACTCCTCCGGCTCGCCGCTGTCCTCACCCGCGACGAGCGCGGCGCGCAGGGCCGACATCCGCGTCTCGTGGTCCTCCAGCAGCCGCAGCCCGGCACGCACGGCCTCACTCGCGGAGCGGTAGCGACCCTCTGCGACCTCGCGCGCAAGGAACGCCGAGAAGTGCTCGTCGAGGCTGATCGAGGTGTTGGTGCTCACGAGGAAAGGTTACCAATATTTGGTACTTTGGCGCTACCGGATGCGCTGGCAGCGCGGGCAGAAGTGCGAGCCGCGGTTCATGAAGCGCTCGCGCACGATGGGCGTGCCGCAGCGCGGGCACGGCCTGCCCTGCTGCCCGTAGGCGTTGAGGGAGTGGCTGAAGTAGCCGGATGCGCCGTTGACGTTGACGTACTGGGCGTCGAAGCTCGTGCCGCCCTCGGCGAGCGCCTTCGCCAGCACGCCGCGCACCTCGGCGAGCAGCGCGCGGGCGCGGGGGCTGCTGAGTGTGCGGGTGCTCTGCTCGTAGTGCACGCGCGCGGCCCAGAGCGCCTCGTCGGCGTAGATGTTGCCGATGCCGGAGACGAGCGTCTGGTCGAGCATGGCGCGCTTCACGGTCGTGTCGCGCCGCGCGAGAGAGCCGAGGAAGGCGCGGTCGTCGAAGTGCGGATCGAGCGGATCACGGGCGATGTGGGCGACGGATGCGGGGAGGCGCTCGACGGGTCGGTCGGAGGCCGGGACGAGCGCGTCGATCGCCATCGACCCGAAGATGCGCTGATCGACGAAGTCGACACGGACCGGGCCGTGCCCGGGCTGCTCGAGGTCGAGCACGACGCGGGTCAGCGGGGCCAACGCCGCATCCGGATCCCGCAGCAGCACCTGCCCGCTCATGCCCAGGTGCACGACGAGCGCCTCGTCCGGCGAGAACGGGATCCAGAGGTACTTGCCGCGACGGGTCGCGTGAGCGAGGATCGCGCCGGTGAGGCGCTCGGCGAAGTCCTCGGCGGGGCCAGGGTGCCGGCGCAGCGAGCGCTCGTCGAGCACACGGACGCGCCTGACCGCCGCGCCCGTCACAGCCGGGACGAGGCCGCCGCGGACGACCTCGACCTCGGGAAGTTCTGGCACGGCAGGGCGGTCTCGTCGCTCAGCGCTTGGGGCGCTGCAGGATCGCCCACGCCGCGAGCGCCGCGGCCATCTCGGCCTGCTTCTTGCTCGTGCCACTGCCGGATGCGATCGTGTCGCCTCCGACCGCGACGGAGGCCGAGAAGCGCTTGGAGTGGTCGGGGCCCGAATCGGTGACCGTGTAGTGCGGGAGGCCCTTGCCGAGCCGCGTGGACAGTTCCTGCAGGCTCGTCTTGGGGTCCATCGACGCGCCGAAGCGATTGGGGTCGGCCACGAGGGGAGCGATGAGCCGCAGTACGAGCGCGGTCGCCGCATCCGGGCCGACCGAGATGTAGGCGGCTCCGATGATCGCCTCGACGGCGTCGGCGAGGATCGACTGCTTCGCGCGGCCGCCGGTGAGCTCCTCGCCGCGACCCAGCAGCAGGTACTTGCCGAGCTCGATATGGCCGGCGATCTCGGCGAGCGCCGCGGAGCTCACGAGGCTGGCCCGGCGCTTGGCGAGCTCGCCCTCGTCGACGTCGGGGTTCTCGAGGTAGAGCATGACCGTCACGGCCTGCCCGAGGATCGAGTCGCCGAGGAACTCGAGGCGCTCGTTATGCCCCATCCCGGCGTTCTCATACGCGTAGGAACGGTGGGTGAGCGCGAGCGTGAGCAGCTCGGGCTCGATCTCGAGCTGCAGCACTGCGTTCAGCGCAGCATGGGGCCCGTCGTCGTGCGCGAGGACGCCCGGCGACTGCGACTCAGACGTCGGCGACCTTACGGCCCTTGTACTCCAGGAACAGCGGAGTACCCGCGGAGTCCTCCACGACCTTCGCGCGATGCGGAAGGCTGTAGGTGACCTTGCCGTTCTCGACGGTCTTCACGAGGGTCGGCACGGAGGCCTTCCACTGCGAACGGCGGGCGTGCGTGTTGGCACGCGACTGACGGCGCTTGGGAACGGCCATTGCTTCTCTTCTTTCGTGTTCGGCGAGCTCACGCCGGAGGTCTAGTCGGTCTCGGTGGGGCGGAAGCTCTCGAGCGCCGCCCACCGGGGGTCGGTCTCCTCGCGGTGCTGCGATCGAACACCATCCGGCAGTTTCTCCCCCGTGACGGGGTCGAGACCGGGGCAGTCCGGTCGGCAGACCGGCTGGAACGGCAGTGCCAGCACCACCGCGTCCCGCACGACGGATTCGAGATTCACGTGATCGTCTCGAATCGCGAAGTCGAAAGCTTCGTCCTCAGAATACGCGAAAAGCTCTTGAAATTCGACCTCGACCGGCACGTCGACCGGATCGAGGCAGCGGACGCATTCGGCGGATGCCGCGGTGCCGACCACGCCGGTGACCAGGACACCGTCGTGGAGCCCCTCGAGACGCAGCTCGACGCGGATCGGACTCCCCGCCGTCACGACGGCGACGGCCTCGCCGAGCTGCTCGGGAGCCGGGAACTCGAGCAGGCGCTCGCGCAGCTCGCCTGGGCGGTGCATGACGTCGTGTGCGGGCACGAGGTAGGGCGAGACGGACACCCGAGGAGTCTAGTTCGGGCGCCCGGTCCCGAATTACATTGCACAGCCGCGATATAGCATAAGTGATATGCTGAGCCCGTGAAGGGCATGGGGAACGACCTCGTCCGCGAGGCGCGGCGACGTGTGGGGTGGACGCAGACACGGCTCGCCGAAGCGGCGGGCACGACGCAATCCGCGATCGCGCGGCTGGAATCCGGCCGCACCTCCCCCGCGTTCGACGACGTCATCCGGCTGCTGCGCCTCATGGGGCTCGACCTCGACTTCATGCTCGTCGAGCGCGACGACTCGGATTGGTCACAGGCAAGCCAGACCCTCGCGTTGTCCACAGATGAGCGTCACG
>JASGGJ010000006.1:0-47954 GCA_047605085.1 Protaetiibacter sp. | reverse complement strand
TCGATTCCCGCTTCGAGGCGATCGACGCCCGCTTCGAAATGGTCGACTTCCGGTTCCGCTCGCTCGAGGACAAGATCGACCATCTCGACCGCGACGTGAGCGCCCTCATCCACCGCGCGCTCGGCGACAGTCACGAGTGACGCGGGGGTCCGGTCCCCGCCTGCCGGCGTTCCGCATCCGGGTAGTGCCCCGCGCCGCCCACTACACCGCGGAGGACGCGACGAACAGAAGCCCCGAGCCGCGGGCACCGAGCCACGGCTCTCCCTCGATGTAGACCGCGTGGCCGCGTGCGAGCCTCGGGCCGCCCTCGATCGCGATCTCGCCCTCCGTGCACAGCGCGATCGCGGCAGCGCCGAGCGGCAGCTCGACGCCGCGTGCCGCCGCATCCGAGCCGACCACCGTGAGCACGAAGTCGGGCACGTCGGGGCGGAACACCCGCACGCCGGGCTCCGGCTGCTCCGGCGCGAGGTACGGCGCGGGCAGCGGTCGGAAGTCGAGCACGCGCAGCAGCTCGGGCACATCGACGTGCTTGGGGGTGAGCCCGCCGCGCAGCACGTTGTCGGAGGCGGCCATGAGCTCGATGCCGAGCCCCTCCAGGTAGGCGTGGATGTTGCCGGCCGGCAGGTAGAGCGCCTCGCCCGGCCGCAGCTCGACGGTGTGCAGCAGGAGCGAGATCGCGATGCCGGGGTCGCCCGGGTAGTGCTCGGCGAGCGTGCGCACGCTCTGCCAGCTGGGGCCGTCGAGCCTCGCCGAGGCCTCGACCACGGCCGCTACGAGCTCCTCGACGCCCTCCCCGCCCGCGATGAGCCACGCGAACACCTCGCGCAGCGCGGCATCGCTCGTGAGGCGCTCGACGAGCGGCACGACCCGCGGGTCGTCCGCGACCGGGGCGAGCACCGCAAGCGTCTCAGCGACCGAGCGGAACCCGGAGAGGGCCCGGAACGGATCGGAGAGCGCGTAGATGAGTTCCGGCTTGTGGAAGGCGTCCTTGTAGTTGCGCTCCGCGGCGTCGAGGGGAATCCCTGCCGCGTTCTCGCGCGCGAAGCCCTCCTGCGCCTGAGCTGACGTCGGATGCGCCTGCAAGGACAGCGGCGCCTCGGCCGCGAGCACCTTGAGCAGGAACGGCAGCCGCCCCTCGACGACATCGAGCAGGGTGCGCTCCTCGCCAGGAGCCCCCACCACGCGCGCCGGCGATCCAGGGTGCGCGCCGAGCCACAGCTCCGCCTCCGGCCGCCCGCTCGGCGCCCGGCCGAGCAGTTCGGCGATCGCCGTCGTGGACCCCCACACGTAGTCGCGCGGGGTGTTGGTGATCTCGATGAACATGCGTCCTCCGGGAGGCGAGCCGATTGGATCAAACTACCAACCGCATTGGACGCGCCCGCGCTGTCGACGTAGGCTCCGGATGCCGCATCCGGACTCCGCCCGTGTCCCCGGATGCTCCGCATCCGGAACAAGGGAGTGACCCGCATGTCCTTCACCCAGCTCGCCAGCGACTTCTACGGCTTCGAGACGAAGCTCACCGAGACCGAGCGTGAGGCGCTCGGCGGTCTGCGCTCCTGGCTCGAGTCCGACGTCAAACCGCTCGTCAACGACCACTGGGATCGCGCCGAGTTCCCGCACGACATCCTGCCCGCCTTCCACCGTCAGCCGGTGTTCGGGATGCAGTGGGACGAGACGAAGCGCTTCGCGAACTCGGCCGTCTACCGCGGCTGGGTCGCGCTCGAGCTGGCCAGGGTGGACGCGTCGATCGCGACCTACGTCGGCGTGCAGAACGGGCTCGCGCTGGGCGCCGTGGCCGTCTGCGGCTCGCCGGAGCAGCGAGCGGAGTGGCTGCCGAAGCTCGCATCGGGTGAGGTGATCGGCGCCTTCGGACTCACCGAGCCGCTCTCCGGCTCCGACTCGGCGCAGGGCCTGCGCACCACCGCGACCCGCGAGGGCGAGGAGTGGGTGCTCAACGGCTCGAAGCGCTGGATCGGCAACGCGACCTTCAGCGACGTGACGATCATCTGGGCGAAGGACACCGCCGACGGGCAGGTGAAGGGCTTCATCGTGCCGACCTCGACCCCGGGCTACACCGCCACCAAGATCGAGCGGAAGCAGGCGTTGCGGATCGTGCAGAACGCCGACATCCTTCTCGAGGAGCTGCGCATCCCGGACAGCCTGCGCCTGCAGAACGCGAACTCCTTCCGCGACACCGCCGCGGTGCTCCGCCTGACGCGCGCCGAGGTCGCCTGGGCCGCCGTCGGGGTCGCGATCGGCGCCTACGAGGCCGCCATCTCCTATGCCCAGGAGCGCGTCCAGTTCGGCAAGCCCATCGCATCCCACCAGCTCGTGCAGCAGCACCTCGCCGAGATGATCGGCAACATCACCGCCTCGATCGCGCTGTGCAACCGCGTCTCGGAGATGCTCGACGAGGGCACTCAGAAGGACGAGCACGCCGCCCTCGCCAAAGCGGTCGCCACCACCCGGATGCGCGACACCGTCGCGCGCGCCCGCGAGGTCATGGGCGGCAACGGCATCGTGCTCGACTACGACGCGGCGCGGTTCTTCAACGACGCGGAGGCGCTGTACTCCTACGAGGGAACCCGCGAGATGAACACGCTCATCGTGGGGCGCGCGCTGACGGGCAAGGCCGCGTTCGTGTAGGTCTCGCAGCCGCGTTCACCACCACGGATCCCCCGTCGGTTCGCTACTCTAGAGCCGCGCGCACCCGTCGTCGGTTTCGCACGCCTGCGCGTGCCCGCACACTGAACTACGAGTTCGGCGGGGAGCTTGTTCCGAGACCCGCCTTTCAGCCTGGCCCGAGAGGGACGACATAACGGAGGAGTTCCCTGAGTACCGCATCGACAGCGCGCCTGACGTTCGCCGCGTCGTCGTCCTGGATCGTGGCAGCACGGAACGCCAGGCGCGTGCTCGAATCCCCCTGGACTTTCCGTGCGATTGTCGCGGTATTCGCACTCTCGGGAACCGTGTTCGCGCTGATCGTGCGCGTAGGCGATTTCTACGTCAACGCGCAGGGCGCGCTCGCCATCCAGCAGGCGGTGGTTCCCGATGAGCACCGCCACCTCGGCACGGTCGTGCTCTACAGCCAGTCGAGTCCGTGGACGGGTCTCCTGAACCCAGCCTTCAGCGTCCAGCAGATCTGGCTCGGCGACGTGACCCACGACGCCAACTTCTTGTACTACTACCTCGCCGGCCTCGCGTTGAAAATCGCGCGGCATATCGGACTCGAGTGGGGCGCGAGCGTCCTCATGCTGCGGCTCATCAACGTCGTGCTGGGTGTGCTCGTTCTGTTCACCCTGCGGAGGATCGGACGTCAGCTTCGGATCGACGAGTACCTCGTGGTCATATCGGTGCTGCTGTTCTCGCTCACAGGCCGCTTCGTGTGGCAGGCGGCGGGTGTCAGCTATGACACCTTGGCCATCCTCTTCTTCGTCCTGTTCGTGACGGCCGCGATCTCCGCGATCCGGTACGCGACAGCGACGAACGTGCTTCTCACCATGGCCTTCGCGATGCTCGGCTCCGTCACGAAGTACGTGTCGATGCCCTTCCTCGGGGCCGGCGCCCTGGCCGTCCTCGCGGTCGTGATCTACCGGGCCATCCACGACCACCACCAGGTCTCCGTCTGGCCTCCGGCGCCATCACCGGCTGCTCGGCTCGCGATGATCGCGTCGAGCCTGCTGTTCCTCTCCGCCGCGACCCTCTTCCTCGCCAGGATCGGCGGCAATCTCCTCGAGTTCGGCGACGTTCAGCCGCTGTGCACCGAGTCGTACACACACGAGCAATGCATGGGGTACGACATCTACGCCCGGAACTACCTGACCATGGAGAACCTCAAGGCCGCTGCGGCACAGGGAATCTTCCCCGCGGCCGTGACGCCCATCGACTATTTCGGCTACTGGCTGGACATGATGTACAAGTCGCTCTTCTTCTACTGGGGACGCACAGCCGACTGGCAACCGTCGAACATCGTCCTCTCGGTCGGCTCGGTCGCCCTGGCGATCGTCGCTGCGATGGCGATCGCGGGACGTCGTACGCTGCCCGAGCTCCCCCGCCTCTTCGTGCTCGGCCTGGCGGCGGCCTATTCGATCTCCATCTTCTTCTTCAACCTGAAGACCTTCTTGAAGTACAACCAGGGCTTCGCGCACCAAGGTCGGTACTTCCTACCGTTCCTCGGTCTGATCTTCCTCTTCGTCGCGACGCGCATTCAGAGCTATCTGCAATCGTCCCGATGGTGGCGCCACCCCGTCGTGATCTATCCGGCGGTCATCGCGAGCATTCTCGTGGTCGCGATCCACAGTCCCCTGGTTTCGTTCTTCCTCTACGCTCGAGACAACAGTTGGTACACCGATTTCGCGATCCAGCACTTCGGCGCGTACCTCCCGCTGAAAGAGGCGTCCTAGCGAGCTCCACGAGACGCGACTCCCACGCGACGAAGGGAATCCAAGCTGACCGAGTACTCGCTCTCCCCGCATCTTGTCGTCGATGTCGACACGCGCCACCGAGGCTTTCTGCGCTACTTCGACAATGAGTTCGCCCGGATCGACGGCGAGTCGTCGACGGATGCCCTACGCATCGTGCTGCACTTCGCGCGCCGCCTGCCCGACGCTGCGGATGGCGACATCGCCGTGGACCATCGCTTCAAGCGGTTGTTCCGCTTCCGGGCGCTCGTGCGCGGCTACGCGACCGAGCGGCTCGAGATCGTCTTCCGCAGGCACTGGCTCGACCGCGTCTATCTGAACGCGATCGGACCGTACCTGCAGGGCCAGTTGCTCGAGCCCCTCATGTACGACCAGCTCCTGCGGCGCGACACACTCCTCATGCACGCCGCCGGGGTCGTCGACGACGGTGAGGCCGTACTGCTGGCCGCCCATGGCGGAACCGGCAAGACCTCGCTGTCGCTCGCCCTCATGAGCCACGGCTTTCCGCTGCTCGGCGACGACCTCATCATGGTCGATGTGCCCGCGCGCGTGGCGTCTCCGTATGCGCGACCGCTGCATATCTTCACCTACAACGTGGGCAGGCTCCGCAACGGGCGCGTGCCCGTGCGCTATCGCATCGCGATCTGGCTCAAGGATCGGATCCGCACGGTCCTCGGTGCCCTGACCGGCCAGAAGTTCCTCATCTCGACGCGCATTCATGCGGACGAGGTGTACCCGGATATCCGGTTCGGCGCACCCAGCCCGCTCGGCCGGCTCGTGATCCTGACGCGCGACCTCGAGCGCCCGGAGCGCGTCGCGGTCGCCGGCCGGGTCGACGAGATCGTCGCGGAGATCATCGACACCGCCGACCTCAACGACGACCTGTACCGGCTCGTCGGCGAGCGCCGCGACGAGGTCGAGGAACGGGAGCGCGCCGTGATCGGAGCGCTCGTGCGGGGTTTCGACGAGATCGTGCGCCTGAACCCCCGCAAGCTCGACCTCGACGACCTCCCCGCCATCCGACGCGCGCTCGACGGGGAATGAGCATGTCCGCAGAGCGCGTGCTCGTCGTCACCTCCACCTTCCCGTCCGCAGCCGACGACGACGTGGCCGGCTTCGTGCACGACCAGGTGGTCGCCCTCGCCGCGACTCGTCCCTCGGCGGCGCTGCGCGTCCTCGCACCGCATGACCGCGCCTCTGGCTCTCGCGACCACACCGAGCATCCCACGTTCGACGAGCACCGGTTCCGCTATGCGCCCCGGGCGTGGGAGCGACTCGCGGGCCACGGGATCCTGCCCGCCATCAGGCGGAACCCGCTCGCGGCGCTCCTCGTCCCCGCGCTCATGGTCGGCGAGACGGCCGCCATCCGGCGGCACGTGCGCGCCTTCCAGCCGGACGTCGTCTACGCCCACTGGTTCACACCCCAGGTGATCTGCGCGCGCCTCGCCGTCGGGCGCCGGGTGCCGATCGCGCTCACGACCCACAGCAACGACCTGGCGGTGCTCGCCCGCGGCGGCCCGCTCGGCCGCGGTGTCGCCCGCTGGGCCATGAAGGGCGTCGCACGTTTTTCGGCCGTGAGCAACGCGACCCTCGAGCGGGCTCGACGGCCCTTTTCACCCGAGGAGTGGGCCGGTATCGAGCCGCGCGGCGAGATCCTGCCCATGGGGGTGCCGGCCGAGCTCATCGCGGCCCCGGATGCGGCGTCCGCCGATCGTGCGAGCGGCACCGTGCTGGCCATCGGCCGGCTCGTGGCGAAGAAGGGGTTCCACCTCGCGATCGAGGCGGTCGCCGCGCTGGCCCCTGCGCATCCCGAGCTGCGGCTGCAGATCGCCGGCACCGGCCCGGAGGAGGAGAATCTGCGCTCGCTCGCCGCCTCCCTCGGCATCGCGGACCGGGTGAGCTTCCTCGGCTTCGTGTCGGGTGCGGCGAAGCGCGAAACGCTCGCGACCGCGGACATCGTGGTCATCCCGTCCATCGTCGACGGAGGAGACGCCGAGGGTCTTCCCGTGACGCTTCTCGAGGCGCTCGCGATGGGCGCTCTCGTCGTCGCGAGCGGCGACTCGAACGCCGGCGAGGTGGTCACCGACGGTGTCGAGGCACTGCTGTTCCCAGGCGGCGACGTCCCGGCCCTCGTGAGCACCCTCCGCACCGCGCTCACGCTCGACGAGGCATCCGCCGACGCGATCCGCGACGATGCACGCGTGCGCGCGGCGAGCTTCTCCTGGGATCGCCTCGCCCCGGAATACTGGCGGATTCTGGACGAGACGGTCAGGCAGCAGCGATGACGCGCCGTCGCGTCCTCGTCTCCGCGGTCTTCTTCGTCCTGGTCGTCGCCTTCGCCGCGTTCGTGCTCGCCCGTGTCGACTGGACGACGCTCGCTGCCGTGCGCCCCGATCCGGGCCGGCTCATCGCCGCGACCGCGGTCGGCATCGCGTTCCGGCTGCTCGGCGCCTTCATCTGGATGTTCTTCCTGCACCGCCTGGGCGCGCGCGATGTGCTGCGGATCGCGGGGCGGCTCATCGACGTCTTCTCACGGGGGTGGATCGGGCGCTACATCCCGGTTCCGGGACTCTGGATCGCCGGCAAGGCCTATTTCGCGACCTCGCTCGGCATCCCCGCACGCGCTCTCGCGACGAGCGGGTTCTCGGAGGCGATCCTGCAGCTGGCGGCCGCGCTCATCGTCGCGGCGGGGTTCGGGATGCTCCCCCTGGGCACGGCGGCGCCGGTACCCGGCTGGCTGGTCCTGGCCGCCGCCCTCCTCGCCCTCGTGGCATCCCTGCCGCCTGTCTTCCGGGTGCTCACGACCACGGTGTACCGCATCGTGCGGCGTCCCGTCGACGAGAACACCCGCTGGCCCGGCACGGGCACGATGGCCGGCGGCCTGGCGTTCTACGCGATCGCGGCCCTCGTGAGTGGGGTGTCGTATGTGCTGCTCGGCATCGCGCTGTTCCCCGGGCTCGACGCCGAGGACGCGGTCGCGATCCTCGTCGCCGTCAGCGTGGCCGCGGCTGCGAGCCTGGTCGCGGTGTTCGCCCCTGGCGGCATCGGGGTGCGCGAGGCGACCATCGTCGCCTTCCTGTCGCCCGCCGTCGGGGTCGACGGCGCCCTGCTGTTCGCCCTCGCAGGACGGGTGTGGAGCATCGCCGTCGATGCCCTCTTCCTCGGCCTCGGAATGCTCATCGGCGCGTTCGCGAGCGGCGGCTCGCGAACGGTATCGTGAGACAGCGCGTCGTGTTCGTCTGTTCTCAAGGGAGCCTCCACCCGATGAAGCGGATCCTGCTGGCCGGAGGCGCCGGTTTCATCGGAAGCAACCTTGTGGTGCGCCTTCTCGAGGACGGCCACGACGTCGTCGTCGTCGACTCGCTGCTCACCGGCTCACGGGACAACCTCGCCGACGTGGCGGACCATCCCCGGCTCACGATCCACGAACGCGACGCGACGACCGCGGGGGAGCTCGCGGGCCCGTTCGACATCGTGTTCCACCTCGCGTCGCCGGCGTCGCCGCCCCACTACATGCGGTACCCCCTCGAGACCCTGCATGCCGGGAGCATCGTCACCGAGCGACTGCTGGAGGTCGCCCACCGCGACGGTGCGCGCTTCGTCATCACCTCGACCTCGGAGGTGTACGGCGACCCTCACGAGCATCCGCAGCGTGAGAGCTACTGGGGCAACGTCAACCCGATCGGCCCACGGAGCGCCTACGACGAGGCCAAGCGCTACGCAGAGGCTCTCACGATGGCGTACCGTTCCACCTTCGGCGCCGACACCGGCATCGTGCGCCTCTTCAACACCTACGGTCCCCGCATGACTCCGGACGACGGCCGCGCGATCCCGGCGTTCGCGACCGCCGCACTCCGCGGGGCGCCGTTCCGGATCCACGGCTCCGGAACGCAGACACGGTCGCTCTGCTTCGTCGACGACGCCGTCGACGCGCTCGTCAGGATGGCGTTCTCGGATCACCCCGGGCCGATCAACATCGGCAGCATCGAGGAGCAGACCCTCCTCGGCATTGCCGAGCTCATCGCAATGCTCGCCGGCTGCGAGGCCGAGTTCGCGTTCGAACCACGCCCGGTCGATGACCCGGAGCGGCGGCGGCCGGACATCACGCTCGCGCGCGAGGTACTCGGCTGGTACCCGAAGGTACCGATCCGCGACGGTCTCGCGCGCACGCTCGACTGGTATCGCACCCGACTCGACCTCACCATGCGATGACTCCGACCCGATGGGGCGCGGTACCGGCACGCGTGCGGGACGGCGCCCCCGTGGTGACGGTGCCGGTGTCGCTCGCGGTCGTGGGCGGCCTACACCTGGTGTCCGCATTACCCGCGCTGCGGACACCGCTCCCGGCCTACACCGACGAGGTCGCGTACCTCGCCAACGCCCAGCTCATCGCAGGCCTCGGCTCCGCGCGCACGATCGACACCGATCCGTTCGCGATCGGCTGGTCGGTGCTGCTCGCTCCGGCCTTCCAGCTCGCGCACGCGCCGCAGAGCATCTACCTGCTCGCCATGACCCTGTCGATCGTCATGGGCGCAGCGGTCGTCGTGCCCCTGCACATGCTCGCCCGCACCTTCCCGATTCACGGATGGATCGCGGCGGGGATCGCGACCGCCGTCGCCGCTGCTCCCGCGCGCGCGATGTACTCGGGTTTCGCGACGGCCGAGAACCTCTTCACCCTGCTGTGCGCGATCGCGGTGTACTCCGGCATCCGGCTGCTCCGTCGCCCGGCGTGGCCGAGCGCCTACGGCGTCGCCGTGGCGAGCGCGGGAGCCTTCGTGGTGCACGGACGAGGCATCGTGCTCGTCGCCGGTGGCCTGCTCGCCCTCGCACTGACAGCTCGCGCACTGGGCTGCCGGGTGCTCGTCCCCATGGCACTGTCGATCGCGGTGAGCACCGCCGGCTATCTCGGCTATCGGGTGATCGGAGACACGGTCTTCCCCAGCTCCACCGACCGGGAATCGGAGGTGATCGGCAACCTCATCGGCTCCGACCCCGCCGCGCTGCTCCTCTCCGGCATCGGTCAGAGCTGGTACCAGCTCGTCGCCTGGCTCGGGATCCCGCTGCTCGCGGCGGTCGTCGCGATCAGTGCGCTCGTCCGCGAGGTCCGCGAGCGGCGCGTCGGGCCGGCCCTCTGGCTCGTGGCGATCGGCGTGGCGACGGCCGTGCTGAGCGTGGCCCAGATCCACCGTTCCTATGAGGCGGTGATCGACGCACGGTGGGACCTGTTCGTCTACGGCAGGTACAACGACCCGATCGCCTCGATCGCCGTCGTGCTCGCACTGGCGTGGCTGTGGGCGCGATCGTCGCGGTCGTGGCGGCTGCCCGTCGCCGCGGCGGCCGCGACGACGGTCGTCGGCGCGTTCATCCTGTTCTCGCTGCCGCGCATCCCGGCCCAGGGCTGGCTCAACGTCATCAACGTGGGCGGGCTGACACCGTGGCGATGGCCGGCCTTCCAGCTGTGGCAGTTCTCATCGGCCACCGAGGCGCCCTGGATCCTCGCGGGGGGCGTCGCTCTCACCGGGATGGTGCTCGTGCTGCTCGCCGCGACGTCGCGCTCGCGCGCGGTCCGGGCCGTGACGGCGGGTCTGCTCATCGTCACTGCGGGCGTCGGCACGGTGCGGGGATCCGTCACGACCGCGGCGTTCGCGGCGCCGTTCCGCGAGGGCTTCACCGCCTACACCGCGGTCGAGCCCGGCGCGACAGTCGCGTTCGTGACCGAGGGCGCCGACTTCACGAGCACGATCAACTACCAGTTCCTGCTCTTCAGGAATCCCGTCAAGCTCGTCGAGAACGCGAGCGATGCCGACGGCGCGGAGTACGCCGTGACCCGCGCCGCCGCGGAGGTTCCGGCCGAGTGGATCCCGATCGCGCGCGACGCGGTATTCGACAACGTCATCTACCGCGTACCCTGACCGCCGGAGTCCCCCAGCCGGTCCTCGAGGTCGGCGAGCCGATGCTGCAGCGCCTCGAGGTCGATCGCACGGATGCGCTGCACGTGCCGCTCGGCCTCCGCCTTCTCGGCGCGCTGCGTCTCGGCACGCTGCATCTCGACGTGGACGTCGTCGATGAGCGCGGCGAGGAACGGCCGGATCAGGATGAACGCCACCATGCGCAGTGGCCACAGCAGCCAGCCGCGAAGCCGTCGCGGACGTGCAGCCTCCATCGCCCGTCGTGTGTCCATGTCCCTCTCCTACCCTTGGTTCCATGCGCCGACGGCCACCGCCTCGGTGAACGAGGCCAACGCCTCCGCCCGCTCGATCATCCGGGCGTCGGGTCGCCACGGCCCGCCCTCCTCCAGGATGCGCTCCACCGCGGTCACCGCCGCCTCGAGGCTCAGTGCCTCGCGGCAGATCCGGCGCGCCCTGGCGCCGATCCGCTCGAGATCGGTGCGGCCCTGCACGATGTCGCGCATCGCGCTCGTGAGCGCCTGCGCCGACCGGGTGATCTTGACGGCGTGCACTCCGTCGACCAGCCGCTCCGCGGCACCGCAGTCCGCCGTGATCACCGGCACGCACCCCACCGACGCCGCCTCGATCGGCGCGAAGCCGAACGGTTCCCGAGACCAGGTGGGGAACAGGAACGCGTCGGCCCTCCGGTACTCCTCGATCAGCTCGGCGCGGCTGCGCGGTCCCCGTATCCGCACGATGTCGTCGAGCCCGTCGGCGTGGATGAGATGCGCGTAGTGCAGCGAGTCCCCCGTCCCGAAGACGTCGACGGTGAAGGGATGCGCCGGCTCGGCTCGGCGCAGCGCGCTCGCGGCCTCGAGGATGAGATCCACGCCCTTGACGGTGCTGAGCGTTCCCGCGCTCACGAACCGTGTCACGCCGCCGTCGCGGTAGGGGCGATGGCCCTCCGCGACGGGGGCCGCCCACCCGGGGACCAGCGACGGCCGCCGGACGAACTCCCAGCCGGTGCACTCCTCCACTTCGTCGATGAGGTTGTCGCTCATGCTGATCACTGTGCCGCCCTGCCAGAGCCTGCCGTGATCCGCACCCATGATCTCGAGCACGCTCCGCGGAACCCCGGCGACCATGTCGACCGGCACGCGATCCATCAGGTGCCACACCCAGGGGACCTCCGCGATGCGCAACGCGGCGAGCAGGCCCAGCCCGCCGAGCCCGACGAGGTTGAACAGGTACACCCGGTCGGGCGCGAACCGTCGGATCGCGGCGAGCATCGTGCGCGTGTTGGCTGCCTGCGAGACTTTGTCGTGGAAGGCCTGGGCGCCCGCGGAGCCGTTGACGATCTCCCGGCGGAACGCGGAGAGGTGCAGTCCGCGGTGCACGGCCACCGGCCCCTCGATGTCCGGATACGGCGCCGCACCGGTCAGTACCAGTACCTCGTGCCCCCGCGCGACGAGGTTCTCGGCGAGCTCCCGGCACCCCATCTCGTATCCGCCGATCTGGGCCGGCGGATACAGGTTCGAGATGACGAGAAGCCTCACCTGCCGGCCTCCAGCGCGCGATCGTAGGCGGCCAGCAGCCGCGCCCCGACGACGCCCATCGCGTAGCGCCGCACCGCGAACTCGCGGGCGCGCAGCGAGGTTTCGCTGCCGAAGACGCCGCCGTGCACGCCTAGCAGCAGGGCTTCGAGCTCGGCGTCGTCGCGGAACACGTCGGAGAACCCTTCAGCACCCTCCACGAGTTCGGGGAGCGATCCGGCGTTGGAGACGAGCACCGGTGCGCCGCAGGAGAGCGCCTCGATCGTCGTGAGCCCCATGAGCTCGGGCTTCTCCACCGAGTGACCGTACAGGTCGCGGTGCGTGGAGGCATGCACGAACACGGCGGCGCGACGATACGCCGCGCGCACCGTCTCGTCACCGGCGTCCTCGTGGAACTCCACCCGCTTGCCCCGTGCGAGCTGCCGCAGATCGGACAGGTAGCGGTCGTCGTAGGGCCGCCCGAACACCTGCAGGCGCATGCCGCGCGGGAGCGCGCGGATGATCCGGTCGACGCCCTTGTGGGGCAGCAGCCGTCCCACGCACACGACGAGCTCCGGATCACGGACGACCGTCGGGTCAGGTGTGAAGAAGTCGGTGTCGACGGGCCCGAGCACGACCTCGTCGAAGGCGGCCGGCCGGCCGATGATGGTGGACGCGAAACGCGAGATCGAGATGATGCCCGCGGCGAACCCGACTCCTCCCGCGTCGAGGACGGCACCGTGGTGCCCGCCGCCGAGGTCGGTGAGTACGAAGGGCACGCCCTCCTGGGCGCAGATCGCCGTGACGGCCGCACCGAAACCCGTGAAACCCTGGTGCACGTGCACGAGATCCACCCCGCGCAGCTGCCGGCGCAGCCCCTCGGGCACGGCGTCCATCGGGAGGCCGCCGTTGATGTCGCGCAGCACCTGCACCGGCCAGCCGTCACTGCGGTCGCTCATCTCCCGGGCACCGGTCGAGACGATGCAGATGTCGAGCTCGCGGCCCTGTGCTCTCGCCGCGGTGTCGAGCGCGCGCACCACGTTCGTCACATAGCGCTCGCCGCCTCCGATCACGGAGTCGTCGGAGAAGTAGGTCGGCGTCAGCTGTGCGACCCGAATGGCGCGCGACGTCTCCTCATTCGGGCGGGGCATCGGGGCGGACAGCCTCATCTCCCTCCCGGCATCGTGACAGATGTCCGCACCAGCTTATTCGCGCTCACGGCCGTCACCACGCGACGCCTGTCACGACCCCCGCCCCGCTAGCCTGAACCCATGCGTGCCGCGACGAGCTACCAGCGCTCCCTCGCGATGCTCTGCTTTGCCGTGCTCGCGGCGGGGGACTTCTGGCGCTACCTGCTGAGCTGGTGGGGATGGGGGGCGCTCGCAGTCCTCGTCGTCGTGCTCTCCGTCGTCGAGCTCGTGCGCGCACGCGTCGACCTCAGGCGGATGCCGTTCTTCCTTCTGCTGTTCCTCGCCTTCGCGGCGGCCTCCATCGCCTGGTCCGCCTATCCGGGCGCATCCGCCCTCGGGGTGCTGCTGACGCTCGGCACGACCGCGGTCGCCGCGTTCCTGGCGACGTGCCTCAGCTGGGAGGAGGTGCTCGAGACCTTCAGCGGCACGATGCGCTGGGTGCTCGGCCTCTCGCTCGTGTTCGAGTTCGTGGTCGCCGTGTTCGTCCGCCGTCCGGTACTGCCGTTCTGGGTCGACTACAGCGAACTCGACAGGATCCCTGCGGCGTTCTACTGGTCTCGCAATCTGCTGTTCGAGGGTGGTCGCATCCAGGGCGTCGTCGGCAACGCCAACCTTCTCGGGATGCTCGCACTGCTCGCCCTCATCGCGTTCGCGCTGCGACTCGCCGCGCGGAAGGGCTCGCCCGTCTGGGGCGGGTTCTGGATCGCGCTCGCCGTCGCGATCCTCGCGCTCACCCGGTCCTCGACCGTCGTCGTCGCGACCGTCGCGGTCGTCCTCGTCGCGGCGTTCCTCTGGGTCGTGCGCCGTACGACGCGCACGGCGCGACTCGTGGTCTTCGCGTCCGGTGCCGCGCTCGCCCTCGGCGGCGGCGCCGCAGCCGTCCTCGCGCGCGGCCCGCTGCTCGAGCTGCTCGGGAAGAGCTCCGACCTGACGAACCGACTCGACATCTGGGGGACGGTGGGGGCGCTCGCCGCGGAACGTCCCGTCGTCGGCTGGGGCTGGGTGAGCTACTGGGTGCCGTGGGTCGACCCCTTCGACGACCTCATCGTCATCAAGGGCGTCACCTATCTGCAGGCGCACAACGCCTGGCTCGACGTGTTCCTTCAGCTCGGCGCGATCGGTCTGGCGATCTTCGCCCTGTTCGTGCTCGGGACGCTCGTGCGCGGCTGGGGCATGGCGGCCGAGATCCCCCGCATCCGCTACTGCGCCGCTCAGCTGCGCTGGCCGGAGACCGCCGCACCGCTGCTGCTGCTCGTGGCCCTCCTCGTGCAGAGCCTCGCCGAGAGCAGGCTCCTCATCGAGATCGGCTTCGCCCTCCTGGTGGTCATCGCGGTCAAGACCGGGTGGCGGGACCCCGAGCGCACCGAGGCAGTCCGCGGATGAGCGACCGCCCGGCGCCGAGGGAGGTCGCGGCCGCCTTCCTGGGGCTGCTCCGGAGCCCGCAGTTCTCGGCGGTGCTCGCGACCGCGGGGGTCGGCGTCACCGCCCTCAGCTACCCGCTCATCAGGCTGACGGGATGGCCGGGATATCTCGCCGCCCTCGTCGGCGTCGTCGGCCTCATGGTCGTGGCGCTCGTCGCGCGGCGCGCCGAGCTGGAACGGGAGATCCCCCCGATCTCGCTCCTCGTGTTCATCGGCTGGGCGGCGATCTCCGTGATCTGGAGCGAGTACCGGTGGGTGACCGTCGGCGGGACCGGCTACCTGCTCGCGGTCACCTTCATGGGGATCTTCATCGCCTACACCCGCGACACCATCCAGATCGTGCGGGCGTGGGGAGACGTGCTGCGCGTCGTGCTCGCCGGCTCCCTCGCGATCGAGCTGTTCTCCGGCATCCTCATCGACACTCCGATCCCGTTCCTCAACGTGCAGGCGAAGCTCGCCGAGCTGGGGCCCATCTCGGGGCTGCTCCAGACCCGCAACCAGCTGGGACTGCTCGCGCTCGTTGGCGCGGTGAGCTTCGCGACCGAGCTGCGCACGAGATCCGTGCGCCCGCTCAGGGGGGTGCTGTCGCTCCTCGGCGCGGGTCTCTGCATCGTGCTCACCCGGTCGCCCATCATCATCGGGACCGCGGGGGTCGTCGCCGTGGCGGCCGCCGTGCTCTACGGCATCCGTCGCGTCCGGCCGGAGCGGCGCCAGGCGATCCAGTTCCTGATCCTCGCGGCGGTCGTCGTCCTCATCGTGCTCTCCTGGGTGTTCCGCGGGCCGCTCGTGCGCGTGTTCAACGCGGAAGGCGCGCTCGACTACCGGCTCGCGCTGTGGAACAAGATCTTCGTGCTCGTGCCGGGCAACGCGGTCGAGGGGTGGGGGTGGACCGGCAGGTGGCATCCGGATGTCGCCCCCTACCTCGCCCTGACCACCTCGGCCGACCGGCACGCGCAGTCGGCCCTCAACAGCTATCTCGACGTGCTCCTGCAGCTCGGGATGATCGGTCTGGTGATCTTCGTGGGGATGCTGGGACTCGCGTTCACACGCTCCTGGCTGCTCGCCGGGCGACGGCGCAGCGTCATCTACGCCTGGCCCGCGCTCGTGCTCGTCGCGCTGCTGTTCGTCTCGCTCGCCGAGAGCTCGATCCTGATCGAGTTCGGCTGGCTCACCTTCGTCGTGTGCTGCGTCAAGGCGTCGCAGGAGCTGAGCTGGCGGTCGGCCCTGCGCTCGGTGCCCCCGCAGGAGCTGCCTCCCTCCGGGAAGTAGCGTCCGCGCGCTCATCACGGGGCGGCCGGAAGGACGGGCACACCGCCACGTGCGAGGTCGCGCTACGTCCTCGCGAGGATCTCGCCGTGCGGCAGGATCATCCAGCCGTCTGGGTCGGCCCGCCAGGCGAGCCACCCCTCGCGGATGGCGGCGAGCGCCGCCCGGTCGCCGAGACCGTGCTCGATCACGCCCGCGGCGAACTCCGACTCCACGGCGCGGTCGGCCCACAGCCCGCCCCACCAGTCGCGGTCGGCATCGCTCTGGAAGCACCACAGCGATGCACCCGCCTCGACGAGGCGGAACCCGGCCGCGTGCGCCCACGCTTTGAGATGCCGGCCCGCATCGGGCGTTCCGTGGTTCATTCGGGCGAGCCGCTGATACGTGGCGCTCCAGAGTTCGAGTCCCGGCCGGCTCGGCGCGACGATCGCGCCCGCATAGTCGCAATCGCGCGCGGCGACTAGGCCGCCGGGCGAGACCAGTCCGCGCCAGGCCGCGAGGGCGTCGATCGGGCGTCCGAGGTGCTGCAGCACCTGGTGCGCGTGCACCACGTCGAAGGAGCCGTCGGGGAATCCGGGCTCGTACGCGTCCGCGACGCGGAACTCGACGTTCGTGACGCCCCGCTCCGCGGCGTGGCGGGCGGCCTCCGCGACGACCGCCTCGGACGCATCGATCCCGACGACCGTCCCAGGGAAGACCGCCCGGGCGAGATCCGCGGTGATCGTCCCGGGACCCGAGCCGACGTCGAGCACGTCCATGCCAGGACGGAGGTGCGGAAGGAGGTAGGCCGCCGAGTTGTCAGCGGTGCGCCACCGATGCGAGCGCAAGACGCTCTCGTGGTGGCCCAAGGTGTAGCGCTCGGGCATGGGGGACAGCCTAGGCGCACGTCGCTAACTGTTACCCCCGCTGCCCGGAACGTCTCGCTCGGGATCGGCGCTGCGCACGACCGTCGGCCGAGGCTCAGGAGATCGTGACGCTCGCGCTGCTCGCGACGACGCCCGCGTTGCGGTCGCCCGTCTCCACCTCGAACGAGGCCGCCTGCGGCACGCGGAACAGCTCGCCCTCCTCGACCGTGCCGAACGACGCGTGCACGAAGTACTGCCCTTGGCCCAGATGCATCGCTCCCAGATCGAAAGCCACCCGGTGGGATCCCGCGTCGACGCCGAAGGCCGGGACGTCGAGGCGCTCGGTGTTGGTGCCGAATACGATCTGACCCAGCGGGGTCTCGATGCCGACGCCGACCACGATGTCGTCGACGCGAACGTCCGAGTCGAGCTCGACCTCGATCCGCATCGGCTCGCCCGGGTGGAGGAGCTCCTGATCGCGGCCGGGACCGAGCCCCACCGCGACCGCCGCGATCCGCACGTTGCGGATCGTCGAGACATCGGCCTGCTGACGATCGGCCTGGTGCCGATCGGCTTCGAAGCCCTCCCGCAGTACGCGGATGCCCTCACCGGGGTCTCCGTCGTAGCTCACGAGTCCGCGGTCGAGCACCAGGACGCGGTTGCACAGCTCGCCGACCTGCTCGAGGGAGTGGGAGACGATGACGATCGTCTTGCCCTCGGCCTGGAAGGCGCGGATCTTGTCCATGCATTTGCGTTGGAACGGCTCATCGCCGACCGCGAGCACCTCGTCGACGAGGAGGATCTCCGGGTCGACGTGGACCGCGACGGCGAACGCGAGACGCACGTACATGCCCGATGAGTAGAACTTGACCTGGGTGTCGATGAAGTCGCCCACGCCAGCGAACTCGACGATGCGATCGAAGATCCGATCGACGTCACGGTGCTTGAGCCCCAGCAGCGCGGCATTGAGGTAGACGTTCTCGCGCCCCGTCAGATCGGGATGGAAGCCGGCCCCGAGCTCGAGCAACGCCGCCAGTCGCCCCTTGCGCAGCACCCGCCCGTGCGACGGCGCGATGATCCCGCCGATGACCTTGAGGAGGGTCGACTTCCCCGAGCCGTTCTTCCCGACGAGACCGACCGTGTCCCCCTTCCGGATTTCGAAGGAGACGCCGGCGAGCGCGTGGAACTGCTCGCGATGACGCCGGGACCGCCCGAAGTTGACGAGGCGCTCCTTGAGCGATTTCTCCTTCCGGATCACGAAGTCCTTGCTCACGCCGTCGACTCTGATCACGACGTCACGGGCGTCACCGGCTTCGTTCACGGCGTCAATCACTGCGGTCTCATCAGATGGGCGGCTCGGGTACGGCTATCCTATGGGGAGTCCGCGCGCAGCTGGTGCGCGAGCGGCGAGCGGGATGGGGAACGGGCTTGAGCACTCCGGCGGCGGACACCCTCGTCGATGTCAACCCGCCGCGGAGCTTCTCCGGCGGCCTCAGCTATACGGCGAAGGCGATCTGGGGCCACCGCGAGCTCCTCGGCCTCCTCATCCGGCGGGAGCTCAAGGCCCGCTACAAGGACAGCTCGCTCGGCTTCGTATGGAGTCTCCTGCGTCCGCTCGCGCAGCTGCTCATCTACTACATCGCGATCGGGCAGTTCCTGGGGGCGGAGCGGGAGATCCCCTCCTTCGCGGTCTACGTCTTCACGGGGCTGACGGTCTGGGGCCTCTACTCGGAGATCGTGTCGGGGACGACCACCTCGATCACCGGCAATGCCGCGCTCGTGAAGAAGGTGTACGTCCCGCGTGAGCTCTTCCCACTGGGCGCCGTCGGCTCCGCGCTCTTCAACTTCGGCGCGCAGTTCATCATCCTGCTCGCGGCGGCCGCGCTGACGAACGAGCTGCACCTCACGGTGGAGCTGCTGTACCTTCCGCTCGGCTTCCTCACGCTGCTGCTGCTCGGGTTCGGGCTCGGGCTCGTACTCTCCGCGCTCAACGTGTACCTGCGCGACGTTCAGCACCTCATCGAGGTCGTGCTGCTCGTGATGTTCTGGGCGTCGCCGATCGTGTATTCCTACGACATGGTGCACGAACGCCTCGCCGGCAACTGGCTCGAGCAGATCTACCTCGCGAACCCGGTGACCGTCGTCGTGCTCGCCTTCCAGAAGGCGATCTGGTCGTCGGGGACCGGTGCGGGACTGGACTTCCCGTCCGCCATCGGCGTGCGCCTGATGATCATGTCGCTCCTGAGCGTCCTGATCATCATCGTCGCCCAGCGCATCTTCGCTCGGCTCGAGGGCAATTTCGCCCAGGAGTTGTGACGCCGCAGCTCAGCCGATGAGCGTGGTCCACAGATCCGCGGCGTAGTCGTCCCACGTCCGCGGCGCGCGGGCCGCCGCCTGGCTGCGGAGCGCGGCGGCGAGCGCGCGGTCGGAGAGCACCGAACGCACACCTGCGGCGATCGCGAGATCGTCGCGCGGGTCGATGAGCACCCCGCCCCCGCCCTCGTCGACGATCTGCTTCATACTGCCGTAGCCGGAGGTGACCACCGGGGTGCCGAGCGAGAGGGACTCCGCGACGGGCAGGCCGAAGCCCTCGTGAAGAGAGGGGAAGAGCGAGAGCTCGGCGAGCAGGTAGGCGCCGGCGAGCAAGGCATCGGATGCCGCCGTCAGCACTGTCACGGGCCGCCTGTGTCGCTGCAGAACGGCGACCTCACGCTCGAAACGCTCGCTGTTCCAGCTCGTCGCCCCGATGAAGCCCAGGTGGAAGTCGAGGCCCTCCGCCCACAGGATGCGCGCCGCCTGCAGCACCGCGAGATGGTTCTTCCGCGGTTCGTGGCTGCCGACCACCAGGACGAGCGGACGGCCAGGTTTCACCCCGAGGGCGGCCGCCGCTGCCGCCTTCCCGCGTTCATCGACCGCCGAGATCTCCGCGGCGAGCTGGACGGCCGCCACCTCGGGCCCCGTCACACCCGCGGCCTGGATCATGCGCCGCCACCCGCGGAACTCGTCCGCGGCGGAATCGGAGATCGCCACGACGCGGTCGACCGACGCGAGGGCGTGGAGGTACAGAGGGAACTGCCTCGAGATGCCGTCGGAGGCCGTCTCCGGCGAGGTGAGCGGCACGCAGTCGTAGCCGATCACCCCGACCTCGATGGCCGGGTTCTGCGCGATGCCCTCCAGGCGGCGCGCCCGCCACGGTTCCGCGACGAGCTCGGTCGCGATGAACGTGCCGCCTACCGGGATGAGAACACGCTCCCCGTCGTCGCGCACCTCGTCGAGCTGCACGGGCTCGTCGATCGCCGCCGCCTCGGGTTCCGCGAGGCGGCGCAGCGCGAGTCCGTCGGCGGTCCAGCGGACCAGCACGACTGGATCGTGGTCCCGCCAGCGGCGCACGGTCTCGCGGACGACACGTTGGATCCCGCTGGTGCGAGAGGTGGCCACGGTGTCGTGGACGTCGACGAGCACGGCATCGACGACGAGCTCGATGCCGCGCGTGCTCTGCGGACCGACGAGACGGGAGGCCGCGTGGTGGAGCTCGAACGCCGTGCGACGCGCCCCGTTGATCCCGAGCTGGCGCATCACCATCCGGAAGCCGCGGCGCGACGGGATCGCGGCGGAGATCGCCGCGAGGAACGTCCAGGCGCGCTCCTCCGACGGATCGGCCTCGAGCACGGCGGCGAGCGCCTCGATGCCGGGGGCCACCCCCCAGCGTTCGGCGAGGATCGCGATCCGTTCGTCGATGGCGGTGCTCATCGTGCCCCCCGCTCGATGATCTGCCACAGCGTACGCGCGTAGTCGTCCCAGCTCCTCTGGGGGCGCTTCGCGATCTCGAGGCGCAGCCGGTCCCGTTCCGCGTCGTCGGTGAGCAGGCGGCGCAGGGCGTCCGCGATCTCGCCGACGCTGTCCGGGTCGACGACGACGCATCCCCCGGCCGCCGCGATCTCGGCCAGGCTTCCCCGGTTGGAGGTGATCACCGGAGTCCCCGCCGCGAGGGACTCGACGACAGGCAGGCCGAAGCCCTCATGGAGCGAGACGAAGACCTGCACGCGTGCCGCGGCGTACGCCTCGGCGAGCTCGTCGTCGCTGATGCCCTCGACGATCGCGATCGTGCGCCCGGCGAGCACGAGCTCCGTGACCCGGTCGTCGAGATCGCTGTACCACTCCGGCCCGGATCCCCCGGCGAACAGCAGGATGAACTCGAGCCCCTCCCGCCACAGGATCTCCGCGGCGTCGGCGATGACGACGTGGTTCTTGCGCATCTCGTGGCTTCCGACGGCGAGCACGAGCGGAAGCGCGGTGGGGCGGCTCGGCGCGCTGCCGTCCCCGGGCACCTCCTCTGGCAAGGGGAGCACCTCGATGGCTGGCCCCCCCAGCCCCTGGGCGGCGACCGCCTGCGCGAAGCCCGCGAACTCCTCGGCGGCGGCCTCGCTGATCGCGATGATCTCGTCGACGTTCTTGATGACGGTGAGATAGCGGGCGAACGACTGCGACTGCTCCCGGGAGACGAAGAAGCCGTCGGTTGCCGGGATGGTGTCGTAGCCGATCGCGACGACCCGGTTGCCGGAGCGCGCCGCGAGCGCCGCGAGCGGCCGCGCGTAGCGCTCGTTCGCCACCTCAGGCAGCAGCACCGTGCTCCGCCATGGGATCACCGTGGTGCCGACCGCCTGCGCCCCGCGCATACTGATGACCCGCGCGTGACCACGGTGCCACGCGGTCACGCGCTCGATCTCGTCGTCGTCGAGATCGCGCATCGCGAGACCCACCTCGTCCCACGCGATGAGGCGGAGACCGTCCCGTTCGCGCCAGCGTCGCAGTACCTCGCGCACGACCCTCTGCACCCCCGAGGTGAAGCCATGGGTCGCGCAGTAGTCGACATCGACGACGATCCCGTCCGTGCAGACGTCGATCGCGCGGTAGTGGGTGTGCGCACGATCCATGAGCGCGACGGCATGATCGAGCACGATACGCGTGACATCCGTTCCGCGTGCCCACACGAGCTCCCGACGCAGCGCCTGGAACTCGCCCTCTTCGGGGAAGGCACCGGCCGACGCGGAGAGGAGCAGCCACAGGGATGCGTCATCCCCGACCCCGGTGACCGCTGCCGCGAGGCGCTCGAGGATGTCGAGAGTACTGTGCGACGCGAGATCGTCGGCCCCCACCAGATGCGGAGCCACGACCAGCAGTCGCGCGCGCAGCGCCGCTCCGCGCGACGCGACCTCCGGGCGCAGTTCGCTGTGCACCATCTTCGCGCGTCGCAACGGCGCCGTCACACGCCAGCTGGCGGTCGCCTTGAGCTGACCGACGGGATCCGACGGATTGTCCGGCCTCTCCGGTTCGATCGACAGGATCCCCGCCAGCCGGATGTCGTCGAGCAGCCTCACCATGCGTTGATGCTCACACTCCTACCTGAGGCGGAGATGTGACCTCCGGAACGCGGGCGAGCACCGCGACGGCGTAGTCGTCCCACCCGTAATCGTCGGTGACCGACGCCGCCTCTGCGACGAGCCGGGCCGCGAGTTCGGGATCTGTCAGGATGCCGCTGAGCGCGGAGGCGATCTCCGGAACCGAGCGCGGGTCGACGAGCAGTGCGCCCCGTCCGCGACCGATCGCCGCCATGCTGCCGAAATCGGAGGTGACCGCCGGCGTTCCGGCCGACAACGACTCCGCCAGCGGCAACCCGAATCCCTCGTTGAGCGACACGAACACGCTCACGGCGGAAGCCCGGTAGAGCCCCCAGACGAGATCGTCATCGACGGCACTGCGCGTGACGATGGGGCGCCCAGCCGCACGGAGACGGACCAGGAGCGCATCGAAGCGCCCGGTGTTCCACGCGTTGCCTCCGACCATGACGAGCGTGAAACGCTCACCGCGACGCCAGAGCATCTCACAGGCCTCGAGCACCCGCAGGTGGTTCTTGCGCGGCTCATGGCTGCCGACCGCGAGAACGATCGGTTCGCCGGCCTCGATCCCGAGCTCGCCGCGCACATCCACCTCGCCGGGCTCACCGACCACGCAGGGGAGCTCGACATCCTCGATCCGCGGCCCCTCGAGGCCGGCGCCGACGAGCATCCGACGCCACCCCCTGAACTCCTCGCCGGCCGCGGAGGAGATCGCCACCACGACATCGAAGCGGGAGAGGGTGCTGAGGTAGTGCGCGAACGCGCCAGGCATGCCGGGGCCGCACGTCTCGGCCGTCGTCATGGGGATGCAGTCGAAACCGATCGCGAGCGTCGTGCCGCGGGCGAATCGCGCGATCGAGGCGATCGCCTGCGAGCGGACCCGCTCGACCGCGATCTCGGGGAGCACGAACCGTCCCCGGAACGGAACGATCGGTACGTTCCCGTCACGATGCGCGCGCAGACAGCCGATGCCGGGGTCGAACCGCACCTCCCGCACCGCTGTCCGCCGTGACCATGCGGCGACGCACTCCCGAGCCACCCGCTGGATGCCCGTCGTGTAGGAGCTGCGGCTCGTGTCGCTCACGTCGACGAGGGTGCCGCCGTCGACGACGGCGACCGGCCCCCGGCCGCGCGCCGCACGCCGCACCTCCGGCGCGATGACGGCGGCGAGGCCATCGCTCTGCCACCCCCGGGCGAACGCGACCACATCGTGCGGCTGCGGGATGCGCGTCCGCAGCACCGCGAGCACCAGATACGACCAGCTGTGATCTCGCGGGTCGAGGGCCTCCTCGAGGCGGGTGACGACGTGCGGGATGCGCAACGTCCCGTCGATCGAGACGCCGGCGGCGTCCGCGATCACCCCGAGCGCTCTCCGCGCACGCGCCCCGGTCATGCGACCCCTCTCGCGGCGACGAGCTCCCAGACCCGCTCCGCGTAGTCCAGCCAGCTCCGGGATGCGATGCGCGCGGCCTCGCCGGCGAGCCGGTCCCTCAGCTCGTCGTCGCTGAGAAGCGCGCGCATCCCGTTGACGATCGCCTCGTCGTCGCGGGGGTCGACCGTGACGCATCCCCCGAGGGCGGCGATCTCGGCGAGGCTGCCGCGGTCGCTCGTGAGCGTCGGCGTCCCGAGAGCGAGAGACTCGGCGACGGGAAGGCCGAACCCCTCGTGCAGCGAGACGAAGACGCTGAACCGGCTCTCGCCATAGAGCCTCCACAGCTCGGCATCGCTCAGCCGACGGTGACTCTCGACCTGCATCCCCGTGCGGCGCAGCGCGCGCACCCGTCGATCGAAATCCGCGTATGCGACGCGGTTGCCGCCGCCGACGAACACCATGCGGATCGGCACGCCCTCCCGATGCAGACGCTGTGCGGCGAACAGCACGGCCTCCTGATTCTTGCGAGGCTCGTGACTCCCCACGCAGAGCACGGTCGGGACCCGGGTCCCGGTCTCCGAGGCGGCGATCTCGCGCGCTCCGGGCGGCACGTCGACGGCCAGCGGAACCGAGTGCACCGCCGGCCCCGCGATCCCCTGCGAGGACAGCGTGCTCGCGAATCCATCGAACTCGCCGCGAACCGTGTCGCTGATGGCGATGACGGAGCGCGCGCG
This sequence comes from Protaetiibacter sp., assembly GCA_047605085.1. Lineage (GTDB taxonomy): Bacteria > Actinomycetota > Actinomycetes > Actinomycetales > Microbacteriaceae > Homoserinibacter. Next base: position 23,889 of record JASGGJ010000006.1, on the reverse strand, counting down.
CTTGACGACGTCGAGGAAGATCGCGAACCGCTCGGACTCACCCGCCGAGACCGAGTCGGCGCTCGTGATCGGGATCACGTCGTAGCCGATGAGATCGATCGTCGCGACAGCTGCGTCGGCCAAGGCCGCGAGCGGGCCGCACTGGTCGTATTGCGGTACCTCCGGCAGGAAGAGCCCGCACTCCCACGGCACGATGAGCTCATCCGGGGTCGCCTCGGTCCCGATCGGACGCGGCGAGTCCTGCCGCCAGTCGGTCACCCTGCGGCGTTCGACCTCGGTGAGATCCCGGTAGCCCGCGTCGTCGTGCGTCCAGGCGACCAGGAGGTGCGGATGCCCGGACTGCTCCCAGCGCGGGATCAGAGAACGGACGACCCGCTGGATGCCCGTGTTGTGGGCGTGAGTCGCGCAGAAGCCGACGTCGACGATGATGCTGTCCCGCACGATGCGGATCGTGCGGTCCGCGGTGCGATGGCGCCGCTCGGCGATGTCGACCGCTTCGAGCACCTCCGCGACGAGCGTCGCATCCGAAGCCAGGCGGAGCGCGCGCGCGAAGTCGTCCAGCTGCGGCAGGGTCGGGAACGCGCCGGCCAGCGCCACGTAGCCGAGCCAGGCGGATGCGCGATCCCGCTCGCGGAGCGACCGCAGCACGATGCGCACCAGCTCGATGGTGGAGAGGCTCCCGAGTTCGGCGGGCACGCACCCCGGCAGCAGGAGGGGCGCCGCTTCGAGCAGGCGTGACCGGAGCGCGACCTCGAGCTGAGCCGCCGTCATCGACGCACCACCGCGCCTTGCACGACGAAGTCGATGGACATCCTGACGGCACCGAGGAGGCCGACTTCCCGTGCCTTCGCCACGAAGCTCCGAGAGAGCGACACGAGGCGGGATCCGCCGCCGCCGCTCTGGCGCGCCGACATCATCGCCGCACGGCGCTCGAGCCATTCCTCGATGAGAACGCCGTCGTCCGTGCCGGGGATCGTGCCGCTCCCGGTCTCAGAGCACGCGGAGGGATCTGTCACAGTCGTCGAATTCGAGGAGGAAGGAACCGGCACGCCACAGGATAGATGCCGCGGAAAGGCGAGTATACCGGCCGAGGATTCAGTACAACTCGGCGCCGTCGACGAAGATCGTGAACCCCGTGGTCGCCTGGTACAACTCGAGACGGAGCTGACTCGCCGCCTCGACCGTGACGGGAAGCGAGACGGTGAGCTGCTGCCAGGAGTCACCGACCGTTGCGGAGGTCGTGGCGTTGATCGATTCGTCGCCGCCGAGCGCCCACAGGGCGAGAGTCACCGATCCGGTCGTCCCGGCGGAGGCGGATCTCACCCACAACGACGCCGTGTACTCCTCCCCCTCGCGGAGGAACCGCGCCGTGTCGATATAGATCGACGCGTTCGCCTGACTCACGTTGGTCGCCCCGATCCGCTTGCCGTCGACCGGGACGTACTGTCCGGAGCCACCGGCGTAGGAGACGAGGTTCGTCCCGGTCTGCGCGAACGTCCACGGGGTCACACCGCTCTCGAACGAGGCGTTCTCCGCGAGGTTGGGCTGAATGGACGCGTTGTCCATGTACAGCGTGCTGCCGGTCGTTCCGAGGTAGATCTCGAGCTTCAGGATCGTGTTATTGGTGGTCGTGACGGGGAGGGTGACCGAGAACTGCGTCCAGTCGGCGCCGACCGTGAACGGGGTCGAGGCGGATTGCGTGGTACCTCCGAGCGCCCACAGGGCGAAGACCCCGGTGAACGGGGTGCCGCTCGCCGATCTCAGCCAGACCCGCGCCGTGTAGGAGCCGCTGGACGCGACATCCCACGTCACCGACTGCGCCACCGATCGACCGCTGACCGTCGTGTTGCTCGCGAGGTACTTCGAGCCGCCGTCGGGTGCGCCTCCGTCGTAGAACACCCAGTTGATGAAGCCGTTGCCCGGAGCCCATCCGCCGTCGCCCTGCTCGAACGACGGCGAGCTCATCGTCACCGCCGCCCGGAGGTCCTGGCTGGCGGTGCGTACGATACGCGCGTCGTCGACCTCGATGAGCACTCCGGGGGTATCGACGTACACCTCGATGCGCACCTGGACGTGTCCCGCCTTCTGCACGAGAAGGTCGGTCTCGACCTCCGTCCACTCCCCCCCGACACTCACGGAGGTCACCGCGTTCTCGTTCGTCCCGCCGAGTCCCCAGACCGCGATACGGATGCTCGCCGTGGTGCCCGCCACGATCGTCCGCACGGCGATCTCGGCGTCGTACGACTCGCCGACGACGACGGAGCGTGTGACGGACTGCTGCAACGAGGACCCGGCCGTGTTCGCCCTCAGCCGCATGGCGGAGTTGCCCGCGTCCGCGGTCGAGGTCGTGATGACCTGTCGATCGATGTTGCCCCTGAAGTCCCACGACGTCGTGTTGTTCTCGAAGGAGCCGTTGTCGAGGAGGTTCGCGGGATTGCCGAACCAGTCCGAGAATATGCGCCAGAAATTGCGGTTGCCGTACGAGGAGCAGCTGTCACCCGTCCCGTACATGTTGGCGAGGGCTGCCGCGTTCGGCTGATACGGCGTGTAGTTGTACAGCGACGCGGTGGCCTGGTTGCGGATGTAGACCGAGGACGACCCGCATTGCGTGTTGGGGTTGTACAGGATCGAGTTGTACTGCCCTGCCAGGTAGTTGAACGAACTCGGCTTGGCCGCGTAGATCCGGAACTGCTTCGCGGCGGAGTACACCTGGACGAAGAACCCCGCCTTCTCGTCGCTGCATCCCGAGCTGTCCGGACAGGCGAAACCGGTGGCGTACCGGTAGGAGTAGCTCGTCGGTGTGGTCCGGCTGACGAGGGACTGCTCCTTCTCGATCAGCACGAGAAGCACCTGAGGGTTGATACCGCACGCGACCGCGACGGCGACGATCATCTGCCCCGCGGTCGCGTTGGTCGCTGCCGACATCGCCGAGCAGTAGGCGTTCACGGCCTGCGCGGAGTAGCTGATGAGCACGTCTTTGACGCAGGAGATCGTGCCGTTCGCGGTACACGAGGCGCCCTTCGCGTCGAGGAAGGCGTCGACCTGAGCCGCGGTCATCTCGCGCGAGGAATACATGGTCTCGTCGCTGATGATGTACCCCGCGTCGAAATTCGACGCGACGGCCGCCTCCGCCGGCTCATCGGAGGTCCCGATGATGACCCCGACCGCGCACGCGGCCGCGACGACGAGCGCCAGCAGCCGTCGATGATCGGACATGACCGTCCCGTGCCGTCCCCCACGTGTACGCATGAACCCATGGTAGGCGAGCGGTCCCGGGAGCGACCGATGAACACACGCCGTGGTGACGGTTCACCCCGGCGACAGCGAGCCGTCCGGCGCGACCTCCGCGACCCAGGTCGAGCGGGTCGTGGTGTCGATCGTCTCGGGCGCGCCGAGAAGCGAACTGTTCCATCGCTCGATCGTCGCGACGACCGTCGGCCCGGGAACGGCGCCCTGCCAGGGCACGGAGTCCGGCGACTCGACCACGACCACGACATCCAGGCCCCTCGCGACGAGGGCGGAGAGAGCGCCTGCCCGCGCCTTCGGTTCATCGACCGTGAATCCGGCGACCTCGACCCCGCAGACCATCTTCAACGTCGCGGCGCCGTTGTCGCTCACGTCGGCGACCACGAGGTCATGCCCGCGAACGGCGTCGCACAACTGTTCCGTCTCGGCGCGCACCCCGCTGAGATGGATCTCACCCATGAGCGGGGCGCTCCAGGAGATCCGCAGTCCGAGAGCGACGACGAGGACCGCCGCGACAGCGGCGACGCGGGAGAGCCATCGTCTCCGCCGCGACGACAGCACGCGGTCGATGGTCGCGAATCCCGCGATGACGAGTCCTGGCGTGACCACGGGAAGGAGTCGCCGGAAGGCCCACGGCTGATCGGGCGAGATGCTGATGAGATCGATGTACAGGGCGGCCACGCCCAGCACCGGGACGATCAGGATCCACACTCCCGGGTCGTGCCCGAGGAAGGCCGAGCGCAACAGCAGCACGATGCCGGCCGTCATGAGGACGAGCATCGGCAGGCCGAAGTACCAGACCACCCACCACAGCGAGTACTCGTCGTAGCTGCGCGTGGGATCGAGCGGCAACCCCGCCTGCGCCTGCAACTGGGAGACCTGCACCTGGTACGGATACCCCGTCGTCATGTGGTATTCGATCCAGAGCGGGCGACTCAGCCAGAACGCGACCAGGACGACACACGCCGCCGACATCCCGACCCACCACCTCCGACCGCCGTGGATCGTCAGTCCGGCGGGCTCCGCCGCACGCCGCCGGACGAGGGTGAGTGCGACGAGACAGCCGAGGACGACGACGACGAGCAGGAGCACGAGCAGGACGAACCGGGTACCGAGGTCGTTGACGTATCGGCCGTAGTTGACAAGAAGATCGATCACGCCGATGGCGGCGAGACCGCAGCCCGGTACGGCGAAGCGCAGGAAGGCGGGGATGGTGCGCACCGAGGGGTGGGTGAATCGCAGCGCCATGGCGAGCGCGAGGGCGGCGAGCATCATCGCGAGGGCGAGGTACGCGTCGATACGGGTGGCGCTCGCAACGCCCGCGAGGACTCCTGCGAGCACCATGCGGGCCTGGCCACCGCTGCGAACGGCGTCGACGAGGAGCGCCGTCGCCGCCGCGAAGAAGGCGAGAGCGGCGATCTCCGTGTACGGAGCACGGGAGAAGTACACGAACGGGACGCTGAGCCCGAGCACGACCGTCGCGAGGAGCGCGAGGAGAGAGGAACGCAGAAGGCGCCGCGCCAGCTCGTACACGGCGAGCACCCCGATCCCGCCCATGACGAGATTCGCGGTGAGGGCGCCGGAGGTCCCGGCAACCCAGTAACCCAGGGCAACGATCGTGGGAGCGCCATCGCCACCCTGGAGACGCACCTGACCGTCGCCCTCAGGAGAGAACGGGCCCAAGTCGCCCGTCAGTCCCGGGACGCCCTCGATCATGCGCAGAGCGCCTCCGACGTCGATCGAGGGCGTCCCGTGCTGAGCCAACCAGATGCCGGTGATCGTATAGATGCCGGGGTCCCTGGACGGGCGCAGGTACTCGGTCGCATAGGGGAGCTGGACGAGGACCCACGCGACCGCGAACGCGATCACGAGCGGCACCGCCACGACCTCGCGCCGCGACGAAGCGACCGGCCCCAGCAGGAAGAGCCCGCCGGCGGCGAGAACGACGCCGAGGGGGATGGTCACCCACGGCAGGAATACGTGCGCCGCCGCAGTCACGACGCCCGCGGTGAAGAACCCGGATGCGATGACGACGATCGCGAGCGGTGACGCGACGAGCGCGGTCGTGACGAACCGCCGCACCACGCCCGAGCCGGACCGGGAGCCGCTCATCCTGAATCGACCGCCGACAGTCGTCCTGCGGAGTCCGGGATCGCGACCCACGTCGACCGGTCGGCGGTACCGGAGACCTGAGGGGCTCCGAAGAGCGTGTTGTCCCATCCTGTGATGGGCTGCACGACCGTCGCCTCCGGGATCTCCCCGACCCAGCTGAGCGCCTCCGGGCGCTCGGTGACGACGACGGCATCGACACCCCGTTCCGCGAGGGCCGCAAGGCTCTGCCGCCGTTCATCGGCGCCGACGTCCGCGAGGGTCACGACGTCGACGCCGCACACCACCCGGATGGTGAGCGCGAACCCGCTGGTCAGATCGGCTGCGACGGTGAGCTCGTGGCCGCTCACCGACTCGCACACGGCCTCGATCTCGGCGCGCTGCCCGGCGAACTCGATGTCGTCGTAGAGAGGCGCCGTCCACGCCACGCGGACCCCGGCGAGCAGGGCGAGGACTGCGATCACGGCGCCGCTGCGCGCGAGCACGCGCCGGCGCGGTGCGGCCCACAGGACGGCGACGACGACGGCCGCGGCGATGAGGAACCCAGGCGTGATGACGGGCAGCAGTCGCCGGAACGCCCACAGCTGGTCCGGAGAGATCCTGATCAGGTTGAGGTAGACCACGCCCACCCCGCAGCTGAGCACGAGAAAGGCCATCAGACCGGCATCCCGCGCCAGCACGGCGCGACGGACGAGCACGACCAGGCCGATCGTCACGAGCGCGAGCATCGGCCACCCGAAGTACCAGGCGAACCACCACAGCGAATACTCGTCGTAGCTGCGGGTGGGGTCGACCGTCACCCCGGCCGCCGCCTGCAGATCGGCGACATGGGCCAGATTGCCCTTGCCGATCGTCAGATGGTAGGCGAGCCAGAAGGGGCGACTGACCCAGAACAGCATGACCCCCACCACGAGCGCGGACACCGCCATCGCCCAGCGGCGACGTGCCCGCGGCGTCCACTCGGCTGTCCATCGCCGACCGGTCGCCATGCGCCGGGCCCGCCAGCACACGACCGTCGCGGACGCCAGGACCACGGCACCCAGCAGCACCCAGAGCTGCTTCATCTGGGCACCGAGATCGGAGACGTAGTGGCCGTAGTTCGTGAGCAGATCCAGGATCCCCAGGCCGGCGAACAGGCTTCCGGCTCCGGCGAACACCGCGAAGGCGCGCAGCAGCGGAGCGCGTCCTGGCGGGTCGGCGGACCCGATTCCGGCCAGGGCGAAAGAGGCGATCATCGCCGCGAATCCCAGCGTCGCGTCGACGCGCGTCATCGACGCGACCCCGGCGAGAGCACCGGCGAGCGCGAAGTCGCTCACTCGCCCGCGACCGAACGCCCGGAGCAGCACCGCAGCAGCAGCCGCGAAGAGCGCCACCGCGGCCGTCTCGGTGTAGCTCGCACGGGCGAAGTAGATCATCGGCATCGAGGCGCCGAGCACGACCACCGGGACGAGGGCGACCAGGGGACTCCGCAGCACCCTGCGCGCGAGCTCGTACACGGCCAGGAGCGCCACCCCGCCCATGACGAGATTGGCGCGCAGGGCGCCGTCGATGCCCGCCGCCCACCAGCCGTAGGCGACGATCGAGGGGGCCGCGTCGCCGCCCTGGAGGTGAATCGCGAGATCCTGCTCGTACCCGAAGCCGAGCACGGCGTCCAGAACGGGATCTCCCGCAACCAGGCTCAGTGCCTGGGAGACGTCGATCGACGGGCTTGAATGCTGGGCCAGCCAGATGCCGGTCAGCGTGTAGATGCCGGGATCGCGCGACGGGCGGAGGAACTCGGTCGGGTAGGGCCACTGCAGCGCCGTCCAGACGACCGCGACCGCGACCGCGAGAAGCGCCCCGACGAGGTGCCCACGGGAGGCGTCCCGCTCGCGGCGATGCAGGATCAGGCCCGCGACCGAGAGACCGATCCCCAGCGGCAGCACCACCCACGGCGTGAAGAGATCGCCCGCCGCCGAGATCGTCCCCGCCGCGAGGAACGCCGCTGCCACGATGACGGCATCCAGCGGCAGCGCGACGAGCACGGCCACGGCGATCCGCTGGACGCGCGCGGTCTCGACGGTCACGCGTCCTCGTCCGGAGCGAGGCGCGCGTACTGCATCTCCTTGATGCGCTCGAGACCCTCCTCGATGAGCACGCGATTCGTGCGCAGCAGGTCGGAGAGCACGCCGAGCGCCAACGACAGCAGCGCCCCGACCATGAACATCGTGCCCAGCAGCAGCGACTGCAGATGCTGGCCCGCCCCGTCCGGATCGACGAACAGGATGCCAAGGTAACGCAGGAACGGCACGGCGCCGGCGACGCCGAGCACCGCGGCGATCGCGCCGAAGAAGACGAACGGCCGGAACATCAGATAGCTGCGGACGATCGCCTGCGCCGACTTCACCACGTGCTGCCCCGTGGAACGGAACAGCCTCGATTCCCGGGTCTTCGGATTGGTGTCGACGGCCACGCTCGCGATCCTCAGCCGCAGGTTCCCCGCCTGGATGATGGTCTCCATGCAGTAGCTGAAGCGGGTGACGATGTTGAGCCGCATGAGCGAGTAGCGAGAGTACGCCCGGAACCCGCTCGCCGCATCCGGGAGGTCGGTGCGGGCCGCGACGTTGACGACCGCGCTCCCGATCCGCTGCAGCAGTTTCTTGGCGAGCGAGAAGTGGGCGATCGTGCGGGTCTGGCGATCGCCGATGACGATGTCCGCCTCGCCGGCGATGATCGGGGCCACGAGATCGGGGATGCGCTCCTGCGGGTACTGATTGTCACCGTCGGTGTTGACGACGATATCGGCACCGCGGAGCAGCGCCGCGTGCACCCCGTCGCGGAACGACCGGGCGAGCCCCTGATTGCGAGTGTGGTGAACGATGTGGTCGACGCCGAGGGCCCGAGCCACGTCGACGGTGCGATCGGTGGACCCGTCGTCGATGACCTGGATCTCGAGCTCGTCCACCCCGTCGATCTCACGCGGGATGCTCGCGAGCACGAGCGGAAGAGTCTCCTCCTCGTTGAGGCAGGGGATCTGGACGACGACCTTCATGATTCCTCGGGATCGGGCGGATCGGTGGACTGCGGATCAGGCTATCGGCTCGCACGAACGTCGTCCCGGCGCCGGCTCGACAGGAGCGCGATGAAGAACAACGCTCCGTCGACCGCGATCATCGCGATCCGGCTGACCAGCGCGAGCGCGGTCACCTGCACGGCACCGAGGATGCCCGTCATCAGCAGCACGAGGATCCCTTCGCGCACTCCCGCCCCCGCGGGGACCAGCACCGCGAGGAACCCGACGACCCACGACACGGCGTAGCCCACGAGGCACAGCAGCATAACCCGCGGGTCGCCGTGCACCTGTTCCGCGACGAGCGACCAGAGGGACAGGCCGAACAGCGCCCACGCCGCGAGCGACCAGGCGGTCGCGGCGAGAAGCTGCATCGAGTCGATCTCGACGGGTTCCGACCAGCGGAGCAGTCGCGCCGCGAGCGCGAGAAGCCTGCGGAGAACCGGCGGCGCCAGGACCGTGACGCCGACGAGGGCGACCGGGATCACGATCCACCAGGAATCGGCGAGCGCGGGAAGGAACAGCACGGCGCCCAGGGAGAGGATCCCTCCGACCGCGAGGCTGATCGCGAGTTGCATCGCGAGCGAGAGCGCGGTGCGCCCGGGCGAGATGCCCGCCCGGGCGCCTCGCGCGCTTCCCGCTACGATGGGCCATACGCCACCGGGGATGTACTTCCCGATCTGGGACACGAGCATGATCTCACCGGCCTGACGCGGAGAGATCCGCGTGCCGAGCATCGCGAGAACGCGTCGCCAGGACTCGACGTTGGCCAGGGTGGCCGCCGTGATCGCGGCGACAGACGCGACGACGGCGCCCCAGCTGAGTGCCGTGAGGGCGTCCCGGAAGGAGTTCCAGTTCACGATGACCACGACAGCCATGAGAACCACGGCGACGACACCGAAGACGACCTCGACGATGGTCCGCCAACGCGAACGCCGGGGGGGCGGCGTCATCCCTGCTCCTCTTCACGATCCGTCCCGATGACGACGATGGACGCGACGGGACGGCCGATACGGGTATCGGTCGTGACATGTTACTTCGACCCGGATTACGCGCGCGGAACGGTGATCCACCGCGCCCTCGCCGCTGTGCCGGAGTTCGAGACACGATGGGTGCGCAGCCGCGCTCGAGGCGTCTGGCGCTTCGGGCAGATCATCGGTGCCCTGCTCCGGGAGCGGCTGTTCCACCCCCCAGATGTCTGGGTGCTCACCTTTCGCGGCCAGGAGGTCCTCCCGCTGGTGCTCGCGATCGCGGGGCGCACCCCGGTCGTGTTCGACGAGTTCATCGTTCCCATCGCCTACGCGACGCAGGAGCCCCACACCGCGAGTCCTGCGATCCGTCTCAAGCACGCGTCTGCCCGGATCGCCCAGCCCGCCTATCGCCGGTGGCTGCGACGATGCGGCCTGATCCTGGCCGACACGCCCTTGCACGCCCGCCTCTCCGCCGAGCTCAACCGCGTTCCGGAGGCGCTTTACCGGGTGCTGCCCGTCGGAGCGGACGAACGCCTGTTCCACCCCGGTGAGCCCGTCGAGGACTCCGAGGGCTTCTCCGTCCTCTACTACGGCAACATGCTCCCGCTGCACGGCGTGCAGACGGTGCTCGACGCGGCCGTCCTGCTGCGGGACGACCCGCGGATCCGGATGCGGATCATCGGTGGCGGCGACGACACCGCGGCGCTCGTGGAGGACGCCGTCGCGCGCGGGGCCCGGGTCGAGCACACCGCGTGGATTCCCCTCGCCGAGCTGCCGAGGGCGGTGCACAGCTCGCAGCTGTGCCTCGGCGGCCCGTTCGGCGGGACCCCGCAGGCGACGCGCGTGGTCACCGGGAAGACCTACCAGTTCCTCGCGTGCGGCGTCCCCACGCTCGTCGGCAGGAACGAGGCTGAGCCCCTGCTCGTCGATCACGACACGTGCCTGGTCGTGGACCAGCACGACCCGTCGGCGCTCAGCGCGGCGATCCGCTGGGCGGCCGATCATCCTGCCGAGCTCGGGGCGATCGGCGATCGAGGTCGCGCGCTCTACGAGCGGGAGTTCGGGCTTGCCAGCCAGAGTGCGCGTCTATCCGGCTGGATCGCCGAACTCCTTGAACGCGGCCCCCTCAATACCCCTTCTCCTCCAGCGCCTCCTCGAGACCCTCGCGGATGATGCGGTTGAGCTCCTCCTCGCCCGGCGTTCCCGTGTAGTCGAGCACGTCGTAGGCGCCGCACGAGGTCACCGACACCGGCTCCCCCAGCCCGGCCACCGAATCCTCCGTCACGAAACCGATCCGGTCGATCAGCACATAGCTGAACTCACGGTCGTAGTCGTCGAGGTTGTTCATCCAGGGAAACGGTTCGAGATCGTTCGACACCTGCGCGACGATGCCGTCCTGGGAGCCGTACAGCTCGAGCGGACGGGCCAGCCAGAAGGTGGCCACGGCGTTCGCGTCCGTGCCGTCGAGCTCCTCATCGAGGCAGTCGCTGAGGGTGTAGGTATCGCCGCGCAGCATCTCGCCCGTCGGCGGGATCGCCAGGACTCCGCAGACGATCACGACGGCCGAGCCCGCCACCATGACGCCCGAGGAGTAGACGGCGAGGCTGCGCCGCAGATCGGCACGATCCACGGACAACAGCATCCACCGCATCGCCTTGACCCCGATCGCGATCATCACGAGCAGCGGGAAGACGAACAGGGGCTCCAGGTATCGGGTGGTGAGCGAGCCGCTCAGCACCTCGCCGATCGGCAAGGAGAGCGTGGAGATCGAGACGAACGCCGACAGGAAGAATTCGGCGGTCGTGATGCGCCCCGCGAGGCGGGGCCGAGCCTGCACGAAGAGCGCCGTCGCGAACAGGGCCAGACTGACGAGGATGACCCCTCCGGCGAGGAGCAGCTTGAGCGTGCCCTGGGGGGTCTCGAGCGTCTCGAGGAGCGCGTCGAGGTGCAGCTTGGCGCTGTCGGGGATCTGGGACAGCGCGAGATAGCTGCCGACCTCCGCCTGCACGTATGCGCGCAGCAGCCGCCGCGCGAGGAAACCGACGACGCCGGCGGCCGCGAGCACGCCGCCGAGCAGGAGGAGGGTGCGCCCGTCGATCCTCGCGGCGAACCAGAGCACGAGGAGCGCGAGCCCGACGGGGGCTATGACCTGCATGAGCACGAGCGGGTCGGACATCGTCGCGACGCCGACGATCAGGAAGGCCGCGACGGCGTACCCGATCGCGCGCGGCCGGGTGGGACGCACCCCGCCGAAGGTCGATGTCGCCCACAGCACGAGGGCGACCACGGCGAGACCCACCATGATGACGCCGTAGTAGTAGGTGCTCAGCAGATAGAGGGAGGCGATCGTCGAGCCGCCGATGTGCGGCTGCGGCTCGAGCAGCACGAACGCGCCGAAGAGGCCGGTCGCGACGAGAGCCGCCGAGATCTCGAGGAAGCGATGCCGCGAGCGACGCGCGAGCAGGTGCGTGGTGACCCGGAGCAGGAGATACAGCCCCACGAGGTTGAGCACGAGGTTGATCGCCAGGACGACGCGCGGGTCGTCCGTCGCGATGCTGCTGATGCCGTACACGAGCCCCTCGGGGAAGATGAACAGCTGCGAGGAGAACACCCACTGGAACGGCTGGCCCGCATGCATCGACTTCTCGACGAGCGGGAGCACGAGCGAGTCCGCGTCGTAGAGCATCATCTGCGCCCAGGACGAGGTCGCGAAGTGTCCGAGCGCGACGAGCCCGCCGAAGGCGACCACGACGACCGCGGCGACCTCGACGCCCCAGTGGCGCAGCAATCGATGAAGTCGCGGCCTCGGCGGCACCGGGCGCGAGGTCATCGCCCCCTCCGCAGCCGGATGAGCGGCACGAGCAGGAAATTGCGGATGAGCGTGCTGCGCGGGATCTTCGACGAACCGTGCGTGCGGTCGAGGAAGACGATCGGCAGCTCGATGAAGGACTCCGCCGAGAGCAGGGCGCGGTACTTGAGCACGAGGAGGAACCCGTACCCGGTGGCGCGGATGGTCGAGGGGGAGATGCGCTCGAGAAGGCTCCGCGAGTACATGTTGAAGCCGCCCGTGTAGTCGGTGATGCGGCGGCTCAGGAGCATGCGCGCGTAGATGTTGCCACCGCGGCTGAGGAACCGCCGGTTGAAGCTCCAGTCGGGCGTGCCGCCACCGGGGATGTAGCGGGAGGCGACGACGAAGTCCTTCCCCACCCGCGCCTGGTGGATGAACCCCGCGATGCACTTCGGGTCGTGGGAGAGATCGGCGTCCATCTGGAGGACGTAGTCCGGCTCGGTCGTGAGGATGCGCTCGAAGCCGTAGATGTAGGCGGCTCCGAGGCCCTCCTTGGCCGGCTTGTCGATGACCTCGACGTGGAAGTTCGGGGACTGCACGGACGGGGCGAGCGCGCGCACGTGGTCGGCGGTGCCGTCGGGAGAGGAATCGTCGATGATGTGGAGGGTCACGTCGACGTCGCGGGCGTGCTCGGCGACCTCGGAGATACCGGCGATTAGGCTGTCGACGTTGTTGACCTCGTTATAGGTCGGGACGGCAATCGCGAGACGAACCACAGGAAACGAGAATACGGGGTCGTGAGACAACTCCTCGCTAAGCAGCAGGTGCGCTTCCTCGTCGCCGGCTGCGTCAACACGGGCCTCGACTTCGTGATGCTCAATCTGCTCACCCTCGCCCTGGGGCTGCCCGATCTCGTCGCGAACACGATCTCGGTCACGATCGGCATCTGCATCTCGTACGCGCTCAACCACTTCTTCGTCTTCCGCTACCCGCACCGCATCCGGCTCATGAAATTCCTCGAGTTCTTCGCGATCACGGGGTTCAGCTCGCTCGTCCTGCAGAACCTGATCATCGTCGGATTCGAGTCGCTCTTCGACACGACCTTCGGCAACTCCCTGCTGCTGTTCGCGGGAGAGGATCAGCGCCCGTTCATCGCCCTCAACATCGCCAAGGCGACGGCCGTTCTCGTGGGTCTCGTGTGGAATTTCCTGCTCTACAAGTTCGTCGTCTTCCGCGCCCCGAGCCCGGCGACCCGGCCGGCAGGCGAGCCCGCCGTCGACGTCGATCGGTCCGCCTCGGACAGCTCCCAGGCCGTCGTCGAGTGACGACCCGCTAGACTCCCCTGTTGGGTCGCATCGGCCCCGACGACTCCGACCTCCGGACTCCATGCCCTTCCCCGAGGAAATCCCATGCCCCGCGCTCTCATCACCGGCATCACCGGCCAGGACGGCCTCTACCTCGCCGAGCTGCTGCTCGGCAAGGGCTACGAGGTCTACGGCCTGATCCGAGGCCAGAACAACCCCAAGCTGGAGCTCGTGCAGCGCACGGTGCCAGAGGTCAAGCTCCTCACGGGAGACCTGACCGACATGTCGAGCCTCATCCGCGCCCTCAACGCGGCGCAGCCCGACGAGGTCTACAACCTCGGCGCGATCTCCTTCGTCGCCTACTCGTGGGAGAACGCGGCCCTCACCTCCGACGTGACGGGCAAGGGTGTGCTCAACATCCTCGAGGCGACCCGCCTCTACGCGGGCGACGATCTCTCGAAGGTGCGCTTCTACCAGGCCTCGAGCTCCGAGATGTTCGGGAAGGTCCAGGCGGTCCCGCAGAGCGAGTCGACCCTGCTCTGGCCCCGTTCGCCGTACGGCGTCGCCAAGGTCTTCGGGCACTACATGACCATCAACTACCGCGAGAGCTACGGCATGCACGCCTCGAGCGGCATCCTCTTCAACCACGAGTCGCCGCGCCGCGGTCCGGAGTTCGTCACGCGCAAGGTGACCCAGGCCGTCGCCCGCATCTCGCTCGGACTGCAGGACTCGCTGACCCTCGGCAACCTCGACGCCAAGAGGGACTGGGGCTTCGCCGGCGACTACGTCGATGCGATGTGGCGCATGCTGCAACAGCCCGAGGGCGACGACTACGTGGTCGCGACGGGTCAGACGCAGTCGATCGAACGACTGCTCGACGTCGCGTTCGGCGTCGTCGGGATCGACGACTGGGCGCCCTACGTGAAGCAGGATCCCCGCTTCATGCGCCCGGCCGAGGTCGACCTGCTGATCGGCGACCCGAGCAAGGCCAAGGAGGTCCTCGGCTGGGAGCCGAAGGTGGGCTTCGAGCAGCTCGTCCGGATGATGGTCGAGAACGACCTGGACGAGCAGAAGGCCGCACGCTGACGTCCGATGACCTCGGCGCTCATCACCGGCATCACCGGACAGGACGGCTCCTACCTCGCGGAGGCGCTCCTCGCGCGCGGCTGGCAGCTGCACGCGCTCGTCCGGCCGGGAACCCACCCGGTCGATGAGCAGCCCGTCGGCGCAGGGATCGTCGTCCACGAGGGCGATCTGAGCGATCCCGCCTCGATCCGCGCCGCGGTGGCGGCGGCCGAACCCGACGTCATCTTCAACCTCGCGGGGATCTCCTCCGTCGCCCGCTCCTGGAACGAGCCGGTGGAGACGTCCCTCGTCACGGGAACGGCCGTCGCGGCCGTTCTGGACGCCGCGCAGCGCCGGCAAGACGCCTCGGGACACCCGGTCCGTGTCGTGCAGGCCTCGAGCGCGGAGATCTTCGGCGACCCCGCCACCGTCCCCCAGGACGAGTCGACCGCGATCGCGCCGATCTCGCCCTACGGCGCCGCGAAGGCCTACGCGCACCTCCTCGTCGGCGCCTACCGCCGCCGCGGGATGCACGCGAGCGCCGCGATCCTCTACAACCACGAATCCCCGCGCCGGCCGCCGGCCTTCGTCACGCGCAAGATCACCCAGACGGTCGCGCGCATCGCCCGTGGCCAGGCCGGCGAGCTCGTGCTCGGCAGCCTCGACGCCCGGCGCGACTGGGGGTGGGCGCCCGACTACGTCGAGGCCCTCATCCGCATGGCCGAGCAGGACGAGCCGGGCGACTACGTCGTCGCGACCGGCGAGAGCCACAGCGTCGGGGACTTCGTCGCCGCCGCATTCGCGGCCGCCGGTATCGACGACTGGCAGGATCTGGTGCGCTCGGATCCCGCGTTCATCCGCCCCGTCGAGTCGGCGGAGCTCGTCGGTGATGCGACGCGCGCGCGGGAGGTGCTCGGCTGGGCGCCGACGCGGACCTTCCCCGGCGTCGTCGCCGCCATGGTGGAACACGATCTCGCGCTTCTCGCGTGACGCGGTGATGAGCGAGACGGAGCCGCGCGTCCTGCTCGACGCGACCGCGATCCCGGCCGACCGCGGAGGCGTCGGCCGATACGTCGAAGGCATCGTCGCGGCCTACCGCGGCGACCTCGTCGTGGTCTGCCAGCGGCGCGACCTCGAGGCGCTCCGCCGCCTGGCCCCGCACGCCGAGCTCGTCGCCGCCCCCGCGATCGCCTCCCGCACCTGGGCGCGGCTGCTGTGGGAGCAGCTGGGGCTACCCCGGCTGGCGCGGAAGCAGCACGCCGAGGTCATCCACTCCCCGCACTACACGCTTCCCGTCGCGAGCGGGCTGCCACGCGTCGTCACCTTCCACGACGCGACCTTCTTCAGCGACCCTGCCGTCCACCGGACCCTCAAGCGAGGGTTCTTCCGCACCTGGATCCGCGTCTCGGCCCGGCTGGCGGCCGGAATCGTCGTGCCGAGCGCGTCGACGGGCGCGGAGATCGCGCGCTTCGTCGCGCTCCGCGGCCCGGTCACCGTCGCCCACCACGGCGTCGACCTCTCGGTCTTCCATCCTCCCGCCCCCGACGCGGTCGACGGATTCGCCAAACGGCACGGCCTCGCCGGCGACTGGATCGCCTTCCTCGGGACCCTCGAGCCGCGCAAGAACCTGCCCGCCCTCATCCGCGCCCTCGGCGCGCTCGCGCGAACGGGCAGGGAGGTTCCGCCCCTCGTCCTCGCGGGGGCACGCGGATGGGACACCGCGCTCGACGACGTCATCCGCGAGGAGCCTGAGGTCGACGTGCGGCGCGCGGGGTACCTCGGCATCGACGAGCTCCCCGCACTGCTGGGGGGAGCGACCCTCGTCGCCTATCCCAGCCTGGGCGAGGGCTTCGGCCTCCCCGTGCTCGAGGCGATGGCCTGCCGGGCCGCGGTGCTGACCACGCGGAGGCTCGCGCTGCCCGAGGTCGGCGGAGAGGCCGTCGCCTACACCGAACCCGACCCGTCGTCGATCGCCGAGGCGGTGGGGGAGTTGCTGGCCGCACCCGCCAGGCGCGACCAGCTGCGCGCCGCTGCGGTCGAGCGCGCGGGCCGGTTCAGCTGGGACGCATCCGCCCGTGCCCACCACGACGCGTTCCGGAACGCGGCCGGATCCGTGAGGGGGACAACCGCGTGACCGGGTCCGAGAAGGTCTCCCGCATCCGGCGTGCCGCCAGGGCCGTCGCCGCATTCGGACCGTGGCGACGGCTCGGGCGGGAACTGCTCGTCGCCACCGCCGTCGGGATCGTCGCGCTCGTGCTCGGCGCCATCGCCCTGCGGCTCGCCCCCGAGATGCTGACGCAGCGCTGGACCTCGGGCATCGCCGACGACAACACCCTCCACTACCTGGTCGCCACGACGGCGGTCGACTCGCCCTTCCTCGGCCCGAACGACCGCCTCGGGTTCCCGAACAGCTCCGAGCTCTTCTTCGCGCCGCTGTACGATCCGGTGACGGCGGTCGTGCTGACCGTGCTGGGGGCGCTCCTGCGAGACGGCGTCACGGCGCTGAACGTCTATCAGGTGCTGGCCTTCTTCTCGGTCGGCTTCGCCGCGAGCCTGCTGTTCTCGACCCTGCGGGTGCGCCGCAGCCTCGGGGTGCTGCTGGCCCTCGTCTTCGCGCTCGCCCCGTTCCACCTCCAGCGGGTCGCCTTCGGGCACGCCTTCGTCGCGAACTACTGGGCGGTCGCCGTCGCCGTCGTGCTCGTGCTCATGGCGGGCGGGCCGCGCACCAACCCCTTCGAGGGATGGATCGCCTCCGCCTCGAGCACGGCGATGCGGCGGGCGCGCCGCTGGATCCCCATCCTCGTGCTGACCCTCGCGGTCTCCCTCAGCCTCTCCTACTACTTCGTGTTCGCCGTGATCCTCATGGGCGGGGTGATCCTCGCGGGCGCGGTGCGGGCACTCGCGACGCGCGGAGGCTGGCGCGAGCTCGGCTGGCCGATCGCCACGACCGGGATGCTGGCCGGCTTCGTCGTGGTGCAGCTGGCCGTCCTGTCGCTCGACTTCGGCGAACGCTACGAGCGCTACTTCGCGGGGCGTTCCGCCGAGCTCTCCGAGATGCACGCCGGACGCATCACGAGCCTCCTGCTGCCGTGGACCGGAACGGGCTTCGGGCCGCTCGCGAGCATCTCGAGCGAGTACGCCGAGGGATCCAGCATCGCTCCCTTCGCGGAGCCGCCTGGCACTCCGATCGTCGCCTCGATCGGCATGGTGCTCCTCATGCTGTTCATCCTCGGACGGCTCGTGCTCCTGCGTCTGCCCGCCCGCGACACCCGCATCGGCGCTCTCGTCGCCGACGAGCGGGTCGGCGCCGTGTCGGCGGCCTTCCTCTGGGGACTGCTGTTCTACATCACCTCGGGGCTCGGCTTCGTGTTCGCCGCCGTCGTCAGCCCCGAGCTGCGCGCCTGGGTGCGCATGAGTATCTTCCTCATCGCCTTCGCGCTCGTCTTCCTCGGCCTCGTCCTCGACCGGGTGCTGCACCGTCGCGGCGTCCGTCTCGCGGTGGTCGCCGGGCTCGCGGCCGTGGCGCTCGTCGACCAGATCGCCGGGGCGCGCGGCGCCATCGATCTGGCGCCGAGCGACGATGCCGGATACCGGGCCTTCGTCGCCGCCGCGGAGGAGTCCCTCGACACGGACTGCGGCGTCGCGCAGCTGCCCGTGCAGGGCTTCCCCGAGGGCGGTCCGGTCGGGGCGATGCCCGACTACAACGAGGCCCTCCCCTACCTCCTCTCGAGCGAGAACACCCTGCGCTGGAGCTACGGTGCCGTCCGGGGAACCCGCGCCGGGGACTTCTGGGCCGACGCAGGCACCCCGGCCGCCTTCGGCGACGCGGTCGCCGAGTCCGGGGCGTGCGCCGTGCTGGTGGACCGGCTCGCCTACAGCGACGACCCCGAGGGCTGGGAGCCCTTCGTCGCGGCGGTCGCCGACCCCGAGGAGCCGCTTCTCGAGTCCGGCGACGCCGACCACCGCTACCTGCTGTTCGAGGTGCGCGGATGAACGCCCCCATCCGCGTGGTGACGGTCGCCTACAACTCGGACGGCGTGCTCCCGGCCTTCGTCGAGAGCCTCGGGGAGGCATCGAGCCGACCGCTCCGGCTCGTCATCGTCGACAACGGCCCCGTCGCGCCCGCCCCCCTGCGCGCGCCGCGCGACGACGTCGACGTCGAGGTGCTCCCGGCGGGCGGCAACCTCGGCTACGGCACGGCCGTCAACCGCGGCGCGGCGATCGACGCGCAGGGCGTCGAGTGGATCGTCGTCGCCAACCCCGACATCGTGTTCCGCCCCGGGGCGATCGACGAGCTCATCCGCGTCGGGCAGGAGGACGACACGGTCGGGCAGGTGGGGCCGCTGATCCTGACCTCCGACGGGGCCGTCTACCCCTCGGCCCGCCGCCTCCCGTCGCTGCGCAACGGCATCGGGCACGCCCTGTTCAACAAGATCTGGCCGGCCAACCCGTGGACGCGCGCCTACCACTCGGACCGCGAGCTGCCCCCGAGCCAGCGCGACGCCGGCTGGCTCTCCGGCGCGGCGTTCCTCGTCCGCGCGGCCGCCTTCCGCGAGGTGGGCGGCTTCGACGAGAGCTACTTCATGTACTTCGAGGACGTCGACCTGTCCGCCCGGCTCGGCCGGGCGGGATGGCGGATGCGCTACGCGCCCTCGGCCGTCGTCGTGCACATCGGCGCCCACTCGACGGGCGCGTCCTCGGCGATGGTCCGCGCGCACCACGCGAGCGCGTACCAATACCTCGCGCGCCGCTACCGCGCGTGGTACCTCTGGCCGCTGCGCGCCGTCCTCCGACTGGGGCTCGCCGTGCGCGCCCGGATCGTCAACGGGTGAGCAGCGCCGAGAGGTAGTCGCCGTAGCCGCTCTTGCGCGTCTGCTCGGCGAGCTCCTCGAGACGGGCATCGTCGATCCAGCCGTTGCGCCAGGCCACCTCTTCGATGCACCCGATCTTGTGCCCCTGGCGGGCTTCGATGACGCGCACGTACTCCGATGCCTGCATCATCGACTCGAACGTGCCCGTGTCGAGCCACGCCGTACCTCTGTCGAGCACCTGGACGCGAAGGCGTCCCTCGCGCAGGTAGTGATCGTTGACGGCCGTGATCTCGAGCTCGCCGCGCTCGCTCGGCACGATCCCCTTCGCCACCTCGAGGACGTCGTTGCCGTAGAAGTAGAGCCCGGGCACCGCGTAGCTGCTCTTGGGCCGCTCGGGCTTCTCCTCGATCGAGATCGCACGGTTCTCCGCGTCGAACTCGACGACGCCGTAGGCCCGGGGGTTCGCCACCTGGTAGGCGAAGATGAGCGCGCCGTCGAGCTCACCATGACCCTGCAGCGAGGTGCCGAGTCCCGCCCCGTGGAAGATGTTGTCGCCCAGCACGAGGGCGACGCTCTCGCCGCCCACGAACTCCTCCCCGATGATGAACGCCTGCGCGAGCCCGTCGGGAGACGGCTGGGCAGCGTAGGAGATGTCGACTCCGACGGCCGACCCGTCGCCGAGCAGTCGCTGGAACTGGGGCTGGTCCTCGGGCGTGGAGATCACGAGGATCTCGCGGATGCCGGCGAGCATGAGAGCCGACAGCGGGTAGTAGATCATGGGCTTGTCGTAGATGGGCATGAGCTGCTTCGAGATCCCCCGCGTGATGGGGTGCAGCCGCGTGCCGGAGCCCCCGGCGAGCACGATGCCGCGCATCACATCCCCCCGTTCAGTCGCTCGTACCAGGCGACGCACTCGCGATAGTCGGGGAGCAGTCCCCGCTCGGCCGCCTCCGCGAGCGACGGCGCCTCGGCGTCTCGCGGCGAGACGATCAGCTCGTCCCCGGCGAACGGCAGCTCGAGCGCCAGCTCGGGGTCGAGGGGGTCGATCGTGAACTCGCGCTCTGGCGCGTACACCGTCGACGTGAGGTAGCTCGCCGTCGCCCCGTCGCTGAGGGAGACGAGCACGTGACCGAGGCCCTCGGCGAGGTAGACGGCCCGCCGGTCGACGTCGTCGATGAGGACGCGGTCCCAGTCGCCGAACGTCGGCGATCCCACGCGGAGGTCGACGATGTAGTCGTGGAAGGCACCGAACGGCGCATGCACGAACTTCGCCTGGCCGGGAGGCACGAGCGCGTAGTGGACGCCGCGCACCACTCCGCGCGCCGAGACCGAGATGTTGCCCTGCCGCACATCGAGCGGATGCCCCGCCGCCGCCTCGAGCGCTTCGAAGCGGTAGAACTCGAGGAAGGCCCCGCGCGCGTCGGCGTGGATCGCAGGGGTGAACTCGAACGCATCCGGGATCGACAGCTCTCGAACGCGCACCGAGGCAGTGTAGCAACGGCACGGCTCCGCTGGCCGAGGCTCGGTAGGATCGTCGGTGACACGGAGAAGGAGCTTCGCCCCCATGCGCATCCTGGTCACCGGTGGAGCCGGCTTCATCGGCTCGAACTTCGTGCACCACCTCGTCGAGCACACCGGCCACGACGTGACGGTCCTCGACAAGCTCAGCTACGCGGGGAACCTCGCCTCGCTCGAGGGGCTGCCGGCAGATCGGATGACCTTCGTCCGGGGCGACATCGCGGATGCGCCGCTCGTGGACGAGCTGTTCGGTCGTCACGACGCCGTCGTGCACTTCGCGGCCGAGAGCCACAACGACAACTCGCTCGACGACCCGCGCCCGTTCCTCGACACCAACATCGTCGGCACCTACACGCTGCTCGAGGCGGCCAGGCGCCACGGCATCCGCTTCCACCACATCTCGACCGACGAGGTCTACGGCGACCTCGAGCTCGACGACCCGGCGCGCTTCACCGAGAACACGCCATACAACCCCTCGAGCCCGTACTCGTCGACGAAGGCGGGCAGCGATCTGCTCGTGCGCGCCTGGGTGCGCTCCTTCGGGGTGCGGGCGACGATCTCGAACTGCTCCAACAACTACGGGCCCTATCAGCACGTCGAGAAGTTCATCCCGCGGCAGATCACCAACGTGCTGCGCGGCGAGCGTCCCAAGCTCTACGGCACGGGCGAGAACGTGCGCGACTGGATCCACGCCGACGACCACTCCGCGGCCGTGCTGACGATCCTCGAGAAGGGCACCATCGGCGAGACCTATCTCATCGGCGCCGACGGCGAGAAGAACAACAAGCAGGTCGTCGAGCTCATCCTCGCCGAGCTCGGGCAGGACCCCTCCGCCTACGACCTCGTCGCCGACCGCCCCGGTCACGACCTCCGCTACGCGATCGACTCGACGAAGCTGCGCACCGAGCTCGGCTGGGCGCCGCGCTACGGCGACTTCGGAGCGGGACTCGCCGCGACGATCGCCTGGTACCGCGCCAACGAGGCCTGGTGGGCGCCCCAGAAGGAGGCCACCGAGGCGAAGTACCGGGCGAGCGGCCGGGCATGACGCGCTATCTGATCGCCGGGGCGGATGGGATGCTCGGACGCGATCTCCGGCTCGCGCTCGCGGGCCGCGAGCTGCGCGCGCCGAGCCGCGCCGAGCTCGACATCACCGATCCGTCCTCCGTCGCGGACGCGGTGCGCGACGCCGACGTCGTCATCAACGCCGCCGCGTACACCTCGGTGGATGCGGCGGAGGGCGAGGAGGACAGGGCGTACGCGGTCAACGCCGCGGGCGCCGGGAATCTCGCGCGTGCCGCGGCGGACGCCGGCGCCCGGTTCGTGCAGATCTCCACCGACTACGTCTTCCGCGGCGACGCGACGACGCCCTACCCGGAGGACGCCCCACTCGACCCGCTCGGTGCGTACGGCCGCACCAAGGCGGCCGGCGAGCGCCTCGTGCGCCAGGCGCATCCGGACGCCTACATCGTGCGGACCGCCTGGCTCTACGGCCGCCACGGTTCCAGCTTCCCGCGCACGATGCTGCGGCTCGCGGGCGAGCGGGAGACGGTCTCGGTCGTCACGGATCAGGTGGGCCAGCCCACCTGGACGCGCGACCTCGGCGCCGCCGTCGTACGGTTGCTCGACGCCGGCGCCCCCTCAGGGGTGTACCACGGCACGAACTCCGGGCGCGCGAGCTGGTTCGAGCTCGCGCGGGCGACCTTCGCGCTCGCCGGACTCGACCCGGAGCGCGTGCTGCCGACCGACAGCGCGACGTTCACCAGGACCGCACCGCGTCCCGGATTCTCCGTGCTGGGCCACGACGCCTGGGCGCGCGCGGGCCTCGACGCTCCGCGCGCCTGGCAGGACGCCCTCGCCGAGGCCGTCCCGGAGCTCCTGCGATGACCGAGCTCCGCGTCATCCTCGAGCAGCTCGTGGCGCCCGTTCCAGGCGGCATCGGCCGCTACGCGGAGGAGCTCACCCGGCAGCTCATCGCGACGGCTCCCCCCGGCGCGGCGGTCGCCGGGTTCGTGCCGGCCTCGCCACCGGACCGCTATGAGGACCTCGAACGCCGCCTGCCGGGACTCGCGCGGCTCGACAAGTCGGCGCTCGACCGGCGAGCCCTCGCTGAGGCGTGGCGACGCGGCCTCGTCGGCGGTGTCGCCGGGGGCATGGTGCACGCCATGAGCCTCATGGCGCCCATGTCGCGGCACGACCGCGCACAGCATCCGGGGCGCCAGCTCGTCGTCACGATCCATGACGCCATCCCGTGGACGCACCCGGAGACCCTCACCCGGCGGGGGGCGGCGTGGCATCGCGCGATGGGCGCGCGCGCGGAGCGCTACGCGGATGCCGTCGTCGTCCCCACGCACGCCGTCGCCGAGGAACTCGGCCGGCACCTGATGCTCGGAGACCGCGTCCGCGTGATCGGCGGCGCGGTCGGTTCGAGCCTTCGCCTCCCCCATGACGCGTCAGAGCGCGCCGAGCTGCTGCATCTCCCGCGACGCTACGTGCTGAGCGTCGGAACGCTCGAGCCCCGTAAAGGTATCGTCCCTCTCATCACGGCGCTCGCCGAGCTGCCCCAGGAGGTCGAGCTCGTGCTCGTCGGACCGGAGGGCTGGGGCGAGCTGAGCGTCGCCGAGACGGCGGAACGGGCGGGCGTCGCCGAGCGCGTGCACGTCATGGGGCGTCTGTCGGATGCCGACCTCGCGGTCGCGCTCGCCGCCGCCGAGGTCGTCGCCGTGCCGAGCCTGGCGGAGGGATTCGGCCTGCCCGTGCTCGAGGCGTTCGCGTTCGAGACGCCCGTGGTGCACTCCGACGCACCGGCGCTCGTCGAGATCGCGGGCGGGGCCGGCGTGAGCGTGCCGCGCGACGACGCCGAGGGGTACCCGCATCGCCTCGCCGACGCGGTGCGCTCGGTGCTCGACGACGAGGCGTTCGCGCGTCGTCTCGGCACGCTCGGCCGGGACCGGGCACGGGCGTTCAGCTGGCGGGATTCGGCGGAGAAGGTCTGGCAGCTGCACGCCGACCTCTGATTTGGCGCCGCGAT
>JASGGJ010000005.1:0-53171 GCA_047605085.1 Protaetiibacter sp. | reverse complement strand
TCCGCCTCGAGCGCGCCGACGAGTCGGTGCAGGCCACCGCGCAGCGAGGCGACCTGCGCGCCGGCCGGCGCCGCCTCCCGGCGGGCGCGGACGGCCGCTGCGAGGCTGCCCCGGTCCAGCAGGGCGGTGCGCAGGCCCGGCGCCACGCGGTCGAGCTCGAGCTCGCCGGGGTGCGCGGAGTGCACGCCGCGCACGACCGGCGCGACGAGCCCGTCGAGCACGGCCCGGCCCATTCGTCGCCGCACGAGCTCGCCCAGGCTCGTCGCCTTCGCCGCGACCGAGCTCGGCAGGAGGGCGTCGAGCTGGGCGCGCAGGGCGCCGCGCAAGCCGATGGCGTGGACGACGTCACGCGCGAGCGGGGTCGCGGGGACGCCGAGCAGGCTCGTCGAGGGGAGCGGCACGGCGCTGCCGTCGGCGCGATGCAGCCACGCGGGGGCGTCGACGGGTCGCACGATGTCGCCGTCGAGCCCGAGCGCGCGCAGCAGCAGATGGATCTCCTCGCCACGCACGGCATACGCCTCGGCGCCGGCGTCGAGCTCGATGCCGGCGACGGAATGCGCGGCGAGCTGGCCACCCGGCCGCTCCGCCCTCTCGAGCAGGATCACCTCACGCCCCGCGAGTGCGAACTCGCGCGCGGCGACGAGTCCGGCGACTCCGCCACCGACGATCACGACCCGATCAGAGTCGGGCATGCACGAACTCCACGATGCGGGTCAGCACCTCGGGATCGGTCTCGGGAGGCACGCCGTGGCCCAGATTGACGACATGGGCGGGAGCCGCGAGCCCCCGGTCGAGCACCTCCTCGACGTGCGCCTGCAGCACCGGCCATGGCGCCGCGAGCAGCGCGGGATCGAGGTTCCCCTGCAGCGGCACCCCGCCGCCGAGGCGCGCGCTCGCCTCGTCGAGCGGCAGCCGCCAGTCGATCCCGATCGCATCCGCCCCGATCCCCGGCAGGAGATCGAGCACCTCGCCGCTGCCGACGCCGAAGTGCAGCCGCGGAACCTCGAGACCGCGGAGCGCGTCGAACACCCGCTTCGAGTGGGGCGCCACCCGGCGCTGGTAGTCCCGTCGCGAGAGCGAGCCGATCCAGGAGTCGAAGAGCTGGGCGGCACTCGCCCCCGCCTCGACCTGGGCGCGCAGGAAGGCGCCCGTGACGTCCGCGCACCAGTTCATCAGCGCAGCCCAGGCGTGCGGATCGGAGTACATGAGGGAGCGGGCCCGCAGCTGGTCCTTCGACGGGCCTCCCTCGACGAGGTAGGAGGCGAGGGTGAACGGGGCCCCGCCGAAGGCGATGAGCGGGGTGCCGCCGAGCTCAGCCACCGTCAGGCGCACCGCCTCGGCGATCGGGGCGAGCGCCTCCGGATCGATCGGGCGCAGCCGCAGCACCTCGGAGGCGGTGCGGATCGGCTCATCGAGCACGGGACCCCGGCCAGGCACGATGCGCACCGGGACGCCGGCGAGCAGCACCGGCACGACGATGTCGCTGAACAGGATCGCCGCGTCGACCCCGTGCCGGCGCACCGGCTGCAGCGTGAGCTCGGCCGCGAGCTCGGGGGTGAGGCACGCGTCGAGCATGTCGACGCCCGCCCGCGAGGCCCGGTACTCGGGCAGCGAACGACCGGCCTGCCGCATGAACCAGACGGGCGTGCGATCCGGACGCTCACCGCGCACCGCGCGGACGAAGCCGGATGCGACGGTACGTCCGTCGGTGAGGGGGTGGGACGGGGCAAGCACCCGACCATCCTCTCCCATCCGCGAGATACGATGGGGCGCGTGCTGTTCTGTCTGACGGCGAACCACGGCAACGCCGATTTCGATCTCCTCGACCGGATCTCGCGCATCCCGGCCGCCGAGGCCTCGGCTCGGCTTGCTTCGCTCGAGTTCGTGCGCGGGGTCGTCGTGCTGTCGACGTGCAACCGCTTCGAGGCCTACCTCGACCTCGACGACCCGATCGCGGCCCCGGAGGCGGTCGCCACCGAGGCCGTCGCCGCGGCACTCGCCGAAACCGCCCCCGTCGATGCGGAGCTGCTGCGCACGGTCGCGACGACCCATCTCGGCGAGAGCGCGGTGCGCCAGCTGTTCGCGGTCACCGCGGGACTCGAGTCGATGGTGGTCGGCGAGGAGGAGATCGCCGGCCAGGTGCAGCGCGCCGCCCACCAGGCCCGTGTCGCCGGGACGATGAGCGGCGAGCTCGACCGGCTCTTCCAGCAGGCGGTGCGCACCTCGCGCGCGGTCCGCGGCGCCGCCGACCAGAGCCGCGCCGACCGCGGGGTCGCCCGGCTCGCCCTCGACCTCGCCTCGGCACGCGTGCCCGACTGGTCGCGCGCCCGCGTGCTGCTCGTCGGCACCGGCCGCTACGCCGCCACGACGATCAGGGCGCTGCGTGCCCGCGGTGCGCGGGAGCTGCGCGTCTACTCTGCGACGGGCCGCGCCGCGATGTTCGCGGCGAAGTACGGCGTGCGGGCGGAGACCGAGCTCGGCAGCGCGCTCGCGGACGCCGATGTCGTCATCACCTGCACCGCGCGCTACACGGTCTCCGCCGAGCAGATCCCCGCGGGCGCCCGGCTGCTCATCGTCGACCTCGGGCTTCCGCGCAACGTCGACCCCGCCGTCGGCGCGCTCCCCGGCGTCGAGCTCATCGATCTCGAGCTGCTCGCGCTGCACGCCCCGCTGCCCGAGCTCTCGGGGTCCGCGCGCGCGCTCGTCGGGGATGCCGCCGCGGGGTTCGCCGCCGACGCGGCGGCCGCGCCGGCCGTCGTCGCGCTGCGCCGCCGCATCGACGAGCTGCTCGAGGCGGAGATCGCGCGGGCGCGCGCCCGCGGCGACGACGGAACGGTCGAGTCGGCTCTGCGCCATTTCGCCGGGGTGCTCGTGCACGAGCCGTCCGAGCGGGCCAGGACGCTCGCGGCCGAGGGGCGACTCCACGAGTTCATCGCGGGACTCGGCGCCGTCCACGCGATCGAGGTGCGGCAGGCCGCGGAACCCGCGCGCCCGTCGCGCGTCGCCGATCCACCTGCATCCTGACGCCGTCCGGCGCGGGACCGGGTCCCGTCCGCCCCTGCAGCGGACGGGACCCGGGGTCTCACTCCGGTCGGCGCAGACGCACCCGACCGGTCACGGCGATCGCGGCGCCGAGGGCGACGAGAACGCCGGCGAAGGCCAGCAGATCGTTCGGATCGAAGCCGGTGAGGGCCAGTGTCTCGAGCTCGCCGCACACGGCGTCGTCCGTCACGACCACCGTCCAGGCGATCGGGCCGTCGAGCCCGTCATCCGGGTTCTTGGTCGTGACCGTCACCTCGTAGGTGCCCGGTGCCAGCTCAACCGTCGAGCTGGTCACGGCAACCCCGTCGATGAAGTAGTTCACGTCCTCGAAGAACGAGACGCCGTCCACCTGGCCGAGGGTCAGCACGCCGATGCCGCCGTCCGTCGCGCACTGCTGCGAGAGCTCGACGTTGGTCGGGAACAGCCCGTAAGTGGCGAGATCGCACTCCCCGTCGGAGACCACGAAGGTCCACTCTGTGTCACCGTCGAGACCGTCGGTCGCGTTCTTGGTGCTCGCCTGCACCGTGTGGGTGCCCGGCGCCAGCTGGATCGTCGACGAGGTCACGAGCACGCCGTCGACCGTGTAGTTCACGTCCTCGAAGAACGAGACGCCGTCGACCTGACCGAGGGTCAGTACGCCGATGCCGCCCGCTGCCGTGCACTGCTCGGCGAGCGTCGCCGCCGTCGGGAAGACCGCGAGCGTCTGGGGGTCGCAGCTCGTGCTGTCGAGGGCCGTGAAGGTCAGCGTCCAGCTGGTCTGCGCGTCCGGCGCGAAGACGATCGAGCCGGTCGGGTCGGCGAGCTCGGCCGTCACCTGCACGGTGGCCGGGGTGGTCACCGTGTAGGTGCCCGCCGGGACGATCTCTCCGGTGCTGTCATCCTCGGCGTCCGAGGAGACCCGCCAGATGACGCCCTCGATGAGCGGCAGGGTGTAGCTCGCGGACCCGAGAGTGGAGCAGTCCTCCTGCACCTCGGTCACCTCTGGCGTCACTTCCGTGCAGCTGGGGGTGCCGAACTCGAAGGTCCAGCTTCGGCTCCATTGATGAGTCTCCGGATCCTGCGTGCCACCCGTGAGCGTCCAGCCCAGCTCGGCCACCGCGAGGATCGACACGGTGCTCCCCGTCTCTGCTGCGTAGCTGCCGGGGGCGGTCTGGGTGCCGTTCACGTACCAGGTGACGTGCTCGGTGTCGGTCAGGGTGTACGACGCCTGTTCCCAGCAGCTGGGGTCGGTCGCTGTCGGTTCGACCGAGAGCTCATTGCAGCCCAGTGCCGTGGTCGTGTAGGTCGGGTTCGGCCCGGTGAATCCCATGTCGTGCAGGAAGTGCTCCTGGAACGGGTTGTTCGGCCCGTACAGGTAGGTGGTCGGACTCAGGGTCGCGGCGTCGGCGTCGAAGGAGGCGTAGATGTCGCCCTGGCCGCAGGTGACCGGTGCCTCGTACTCGTACTCGCCGGAGGTCTCGATCGGGCCGAGTTTCTGCACGACATCGAGTTTCTGGGCCCAGGTGCTCGTGCCGAGGTACTTCCAGCTCGCCGCGGTCACCCAGAACGGCGAACACAGTTTGCCGGTGCTGCCCTTCACCTCCGGAACGGTGATGACGCCCGAGTTGGTCGTCGCATCGTAGCTGTAACTCACCGAGGAGGTCGGGATGCAGGTTGCGGGCTGCGCGCATCGCGAATCGGATGCCGACAGCACGCCGTCGAGGGAACCCGAGAGGGTGGAAACCGTGCTGCCGTCGGCGAAGGTGTAGCCGGAGTCGGCGGTCGCCGTCACCGAGTACTCGCCCGGCCCGCTCGTGCGGCTGAGCGTGCCCCAGGTGGCGTGGCTGATGGCGCCGAGGGCGACGGTCGCCGGCGCCGAGCAGCTCGCGTCGGTGAAGACGAGCTCCGCGCTGGCCGACGGACACGCGGGCACCGTGACGTAGCTCTCGAGGTTCTCGTGCTTCGCGGCGTAGATCGGCGGCCACCCGATGTTGTCGGTCGGGGGGGTGATGGTCGACGGGAAGGTCGTGAAGCTCGCCGACATGGTGGCCTTGTCCTGCTGCACCGCCCAGCCGGGACCGCAGACATCGGACGGCAACTGGGCGGGGTCGAGGGAGGTGAACCAGCCGTTCGCGTCCTTGCTGGTGTTGTCGACATCCTGAACCACGAGACGCTGCGGGCCGGAGTTCTCCCAGGAGGGGCTCTTACTCGCGTCGATCTTCTTGTAGACGTAGAGCGCAACCCCGTAGAGCGTCGTGGTCGTCGGCTGGGTGGTCGTCGGCTGGGTGGTCGTCGGCTGGGTGCTGCCGCCGTTGTTTCCTCCGCTTCGAGCGCTGGAGAGCGCGGATGCGGGGGCCGTGGTGACGAGGCTGAGACCGAGGGCGAGCAAGACGGCGACGAACGTCGCCAGGAACTTTCTGAGCACGGTAAGGCGTCCTTAGCAGGGGGAACCCGCGAGCGCGGGCACTTCGGACGCAGTCGGCACCGGGCGCACCCGGATGGGATGCCGATTGCGGGTTGGGGGGTAATGCGGGTATTCGGGAATAACGGGTTCGCAATGACTCGGACTGCGGCATGGGGGATGCCGCCTCACGATCACGCAAGCTTCAAGATAGGGTCGCCCGGACGGGGGACGCAAGCGCGCGGCTCAAACCGTGGAGAACTGGGGTAGGACGCTCGCGCGCAGGAGCGGGCGCCCGTCAGTGCACGTAGTCGAGCAGGTCGAAGCCGACCGTCCGCAGGGCGTCGAGCACCCGGAGGCGGGAGGCGATCGACCGGTCGCTGAACTGCACCGAGACCGCGTAGGAGACGCCGCGCCGCGGCCCCCGCAGCACCCCGGCCTCCGACCGCACCCCGGTATCGGTTCCCGTCTTGTTGACGAGCTGCAGCCCGTGGTCGACGCCCCGATGCGACAGCGGGTCGACCCCGAACGCGCTCGCCACGAGCGAGAGGTCCGTGTTGAGCGAGAGCCAGCCGAGCACCCGCGACGAGGTCAGCGGGTCGACGATCTTCCCCCTCGCGAGGGCCGCGAAGAGCCAGGCGAGCTCTGCCGTCGATCCGACCGACAGCTGCGGGGCGTCGTCGGGGCCGCGCGTGTCGCGCACCAGGTCGAGCAGCGCCGTGCGCAGCAGACCCAGCTCCTCCGTCCGCGCCCGCACCGCCTCCAGGCCGACCTCGCGCAGGAGCACGTTCGTCGCGAGGTTGTCGCTCGTGGCCGCGACGAGCGTCGCGACGTCGGCGAGGGGAAGCGATCTCGCCTGCAGGTGCCGCCACAGGCCCGAGTCGCCCACGGCGTCCTTGGCGGTCTTGTCGAGCAGCTCGAGCGCCGGCGCCGCCTGCTCGGAGAGCCGCGCCGAGACCTCGATGAGCAGCAGGATCTTGCCGACGGATGCCGTCGGCAGCACGATCCGGTCGTCGATCGACAGCAGGCGCGCGTCGGAGTCGAGGTCGATGACCGACGCCGACACCTGCGCGCCGCCGTAGGCGAGCTCGCCGAGCGCTCTGAAGGCGCCGCCGAAGCCCGGCTCCGGGAGCTCGGAACGATGTCGCGGCGCCCGTGCCTGCTGCACGCGCGCGCGTCGTCCGGTGAGCTCGGGAGCGTCTACCAAATGGTGACCCTGTCCTCGGGATCGAGCCAGAGCGCGTCGGAGGAGGTCAACGCGAAGGCGGAGGCGAACGCATCCAGGTTACGGACGATCTGGTTGCAGCGGAACTCGTTCGGCGAATGCGGGTCGATCGACAGCAGTCGCAGCGCCTCCTCGTCGCGCACCTTGATCTGCCAGGCCTGCGCCCAGCTGAGGAAGAACCGTTCGGCGCCGGTGAGGGAGTCGACGACGGGGGGCTCCTCGCCGCCGAGGGAGAGGAGGTAGGCCTTCCAGGCGATGCCGAGACCGCCGAGGTCGCCGATGTTCTCGCCGATCGTGAGCGCACCGTTGACCCGGTGGCCGGGCAATTGGGCGGGCTCGAGCGCGTCGTACTGCGCGATGAGTCTCGAGGTGCGCGCCTCGAA
This sequence comes from Protaetiibacter sp., assembly GCA_047605085.1. Classification (GTDB taxonomy): domain Bacteria; phylum Actinomycetota; class Actinomycetes; order Actinomycetales; family Microbacteriaceae; genus Homoserinibacter. Next base: position 46,141 of record JASGGJ010000005.1, on the reverse strand, counting down.
CGCCGCGCGGTCCTCGGCGGTCCACCAGTCGGTGAGCCGCCCGTCGCCGTCGAAGCGCGAGCCCTGGTCGTCGAAGCCGTGGCCGATCTCGTGGCCGATCACGGCGCCGATCGCGCCGTAGTTGGCCGCCGCGTCCCGGTTCTCGTCGAAGAAGGGATACTGCAGGATGGCGGCCGGGAACACGATCTCGTTGAAGCCGGGGTTGTAGTAGGCGTTGATGGTCTGCGGCGTCATGAACCACTCGTCGCGGTCGATCGGCGAGTCGATCTTGCCGAGCTCGCGCGCGAACTCGAACGCCGCGACGGCCCGTGCGTTGGCGACGAGGTCGGATGCGTCGACCGCGAGCGAGGAGTAGTCGCGCCATTTCACGGGGTAGCCGATCTTGGGGGTGAATCTGTCGAGCTTCTCGAGGGCACGGGCGCGGGTCGCGTCGGTCATCCAGTCGAGCGTCGTGATGGACGCGCGGTACGCCTCGATGAGGTGGGCGACGAGCTCGTCCATCGCGGTCTTCGCGGCGGGGCTGAAGTGGCGCTCGACGTAGACCCTGCCGACCGCCTCGCCCATCGCCCCCTCGACGAAGCTCACACCGCGCTTCCAGCGCGCGCGCAGCTCGGGGGCGCCGGTGAGCGTCGTGCCGTAGAAGTCGAAGTTGGTCTGCACGACCTCCTCGTGCAGGTAGGGGGCGGCCGAGCGGATGAGCTGGAAGCGCAGCCAGTCCCGCCAGGCCTCGAGACGATCCTCGGTGAGCAGGGTCGAGAGGCCCTCGATGAAGCTCGGCTCGCGGACGACGACGGTGCCGAGGGCGCCAGCGGGGGCGCCGAGCCCGTCGAGCCAGGCCTCGAGCGGGACGCCGGCGGCGAGGGCCGCGGCATCCGTCCAGCTCATCGGGTTGTAGGTGGCCTGACTGTCGCGGGTACGGACGTTGTCCCAGTGGTGGGATGCGATGGCCGTCTCGAGCTCGAGGATGCGGGACGCACGGACGCCCGCCTCGTCGAACCCGGCGAGGGTCAGCATCCGCTCGAGATAGGCGAGGTAGGCGGTGCGGACGCCTGCGAAGGTCTCTTCGCGGTAGTACGACTCGTCGGGGAGGCCGAGCCCCGCCTGCTCGAGGAACACCAGGTAGCGCTCGGGGTCGCCGGGGTCGTTGTCGACGAAGGCGGCGAAGAAGCCGCCGACGCCCTGCCGCTCGAGGGTGCCGAGGGAGTGCAGGAGAGCCCGGATGTCGGTGAGCGTCGCGACCTCGGCGAGCTCGGCGCGGATCGGCTCCCAGCCGAGCGCCTCGATCCGCTCGGTGTCCATGAAGCTCGTGAAGAGGTCGCCGATCTTGCGCTCCTCGGTGCCCGGGGCGGCGGTCTGCGCCTCCTCGATGATCTCGCGCACGGCGAGCTCGGCGGACTCGGCGAGCAGGTAGAACGAGCCGTAGCGGGCCTTGTCGACGGGGATCTCGGTGCGCTCGATCCAGCGCCCGTTGACGTGACGGAACAGGTCGTCCTGCACCCGGATGCCGGGGTCGAGCTCGTCGAGGGCGATCCCGGATGCGGTGCGCGGGTTCGGGTCGGCGGGGGTGGCAGCATCCTCGTCGGTCATGTCTCTCACCCTATGCCGCGCCGACGCGCCGGCACCGCGCGCTAGCCTTCTCGAGTCGATTCGATCCGTGGGATCGGGTCCGCACCGCCCGCACCACGACCTCCGGAACCGCATGACGACCACCCGCCCCGCCCACGCCACCGCCTGGCGCAACGCGGTGTTCGCGGTGTTCGCCCTCAACGGCCTCGGGGCCGCCGCCTGGGCCATCCGCATCCCGTCGATCCGCGACCACCTCGAGCTCTCGACCTCGTTCGTCGGCTACCTCATCCTCGGCATCTCCGTCGGATCCATCATCGGCCTCCTGCTCGCGAGTCACGTCATCCAGTGGCTCGGCGGCCGACGCACCATCGCGATCATGCTCGCGGTGTGCGCCCTCGCGCTCGCGGGCATCGGCCTCGGCGCGAGCGTCGTCGGCTCCTTCGGCGTCGTCGTCGCCGCCATGGCGGTCTACGGCTTCGGCAGCGCGATCTGCGACGTCGCCATGAACGTCGAGGGCGCGGCCGTCGAGAAGGCGATCGGCAAGACGATCATGCCGCTCTTCCACGCGAGCTGGTCGGCCGGCATGGTGATCGGCACCTCGATCGGCACGGCGCTCGTGTTCGCCCACATCGACATCGCCGCCCACGCGGTCGGCATGGCCGCACTGCTGCTGCTCGGTGCGATCGTCGCGCCGCGAGCGATCCCGCGGGTCGCCACCCACGCCGACACGGGTGAGGAGGTCGCGCACGTCTCGTTCCGCGACCGGATGTCGATCTGGCTCGAGCCTCGCACGCTCGCCATCGGCCTCATCGCACTCGGCATGGCCTTCACCGAGGGCTCGGCGAACGACTGGCTCGCGCTCGGCATGGTCGACGACCGCGGGCTCGAGAACGGCCAGGCCGCGGCGCTGTTCACCGTCTTCACGGCGTCGATGATGGTCGGCCGGATCGCGGGCGGACCGTTCATCGACCGCTTCGGGCGCGTGCTCGTGCTGTGGATCACCGGCGGCGCGGCGGCGATCGGCCTCGCCCTCGTGATTCTCGTGCCCGTCATCCCGCTCGCGATCGTCGGGATCGTGCTGTGGGGCATCGGCGCCTCGCTCGGCTTCCCCATCGCCATGTCGGCGGCGGCCGACGACCCCGCGCGCGCGGCCGCGCGCGTCTCCGCCGTCGCGACCGTCGGCTACTGCGCATTCCTCGTGGGCCCCCCGCTCATCGGCGTCGTCGGGGAGCACCTCGGCATCCTCAACGCCCTGCTCATCGTGTTCGTGCTCATCGTGCTCGCGACGCTCGCGGCCCCCGCCGCACGCCCGCCGCGCGGCATCCGTCAGGACGCCGCCGCATCCGCCGCCGCCTCGGAGTCGATGAGCTGAACCCCGCCTCTCGAACTCGCCGAGGAGCGCCCGCGACGCGGACGCGTCTCGAGACCACCGGCCGCGGATACCGTGGAGCCGTGAGAGCGGTGGACCGGCGCATCCTCGGCCTCGCGGTGCCCGCGCTCGGCGCTCTCGTCGCCGAACCGCTCTTCCTCGCCACCGACACGGCGCTCGTCGGCCACCTCGGCGTCGACCCGCTCGCCGGGCTCGGCATCGCGAGCACCGTGCTGCAGACGGCGATCGGGCTGTTGGTCTTCCTCGCCTACGCGACCACCCCCGCGGTCGCCCGGATGCTGGGGGCCGGTGACCGGGCGGGCGCCGTCCGGGCGGGCGTCGACGGGATCTGGCTGGCCCTCACGCTCGGCGTGGTGCTCGCGGTCGTCGGTGCGCTCACCGGGCAGCCCCTCGTCGCCGCCTTCGGCGCGAGCGACCGCGTCACCGAGTTCGCCGCCCGCTACCTCACGATCTCGTGCGCGGGGATCCCCGCGATGCTCGCCGTCATCGCCGCGACGGGCCTCTTCCGTGGCCTGCAGGACACCCGGACCCCGCTCGTGATCGCGCTCGCCGGCTTCACCGCGAACGGCGCCCTCAACGCCTTCCTCATCTACGGCGCGGGCTGGGGCATCGCGGGCTCCGCACTCGGCACCGTGCTCGCCCAGTGGGGCATGGCTGCGGCCTGCCTCGCGATCGCCGTGCGGCACGCGCGGTGGGAGGGGGCGAGCATCCGCCCCGGCCTGCCGGGGGTCGCGGCCGCCGCCCGTTCGGGCGGATGGATGCTGCTGCGCACCGTCACCCTGCGCGTCGCCCTCGTCGCGACCACCGTCGCGGCGACGGGCCTCGGCACGGTCGCGCTCGCCTCGACGCAGGTGCTCTTCCAGCTCACCTTCCTCGTCGCGCTCGCCCTCGACGCCTTCGCGATCGCGGCGCAGGCCATGATCGGCTTCGACCTCGGGGCGGGCACGCACGCCGAGGTGCGCGCGACGGTGCGCCGCCTGCTGCTGTGGGGCATCGCATCCGGGGTCGCGCTCGGCGCCGTGCTCGCGATCGCCGCGCCGTGGCTCGGGCGCGTGTTCTCCTCGGATGCCGGGGTGATCCAGGCGGTGCCGGCCGGCGCGTGGGTGATCGCCGCGACCATGCCGCTCGGGGCGCTCGTCTTCGTGCTCGACGGCGTGCTCATCGGAGCCGCCGACGGCCGCTACCTCGCGCTCGCCGGCGTCGTGAACCTCGTCGGGTACCTGCCGCTGCTGTGGTGGGCCGCCCAGACCCCGGCGGCCGCGGGCGCCCCCGCGGCGGTGCTCGCCATCCAGCTCGCCTACTGCATCGGCTTCTACGGCATCCGCGCCCTCACGCTCGGCCTGCGCGCCCTCGGCACCCGCTGGATGGTGCCGTAGCTCCTCCCCGCATCGGGCTGCGACAATCGACGGGTGAGCGAGATCAGGCAGGTCCGGCCCCGCACGGAGGGGTGGACGCAGAAGCTGGAGGCCGACGGCCGCCCGGTGCTGCAGTTCGCCTCCCCGCGACGCACCCAGCCGCCGACCCACCTCGCCGATCTCACGCCAGAGGAGCGCGCCGCGAGAGTCGTCGAGCTCGGGCATCCCGCCTTCCGCGCCAAACAGCTCGCCGCCCACTACTTCACCCACTGCACGAGCGACCCGGCCGAGATGACCGACCTTCCGGCCGCCGGCCGGGAGGAGCTCGTCGCCGCGATGCTGCCCCCGCTGCTCACCGAGGTGCGGCGCCTGCGCACCGACAAGGGCGAGACGATCAAGTTCCTGTGGCGGCTGTTCGACGGGGCCCTCGTCGAGTCGGTGCTCATGCGCTACCCGGGTCGCGTCACCCTGTGCGTGTCGAGCCAGGCCGGATGCGGCATGAACTGCCCGTTCTGCGCCACCGGCCAGGCGGGACTCACCCGCAACATGTCGGCGGCGGAGATCGTGGCGCAGGTGGTGGAGGCGAACCGGGCGATCGCGCTGGGCGAGCTCGGCGGCCTCCGGCGCGACGGCGGCCACGACGCACCGCGCGTCACCAACATCGTCTTCATGGGGATGGGCGAGCCGCTCGCCAACTACAACCGCCTCATGAAGGCCGTGCGCACCATGGTCGCACCGGCCCCGAACGGGCTCGGGATGTCGGCCCGCCACATCACGGTGTCGTCCGTGGGGCTGGCCCCCGCCATCCGGAAGCTCGCCGCCGAGGGTCTGCCCCTCACCTTCGCGCTCAGCCTGCACGCCCCCGACGACCAGCTGCGCGACGAGCTCATCCCGGTGAACTCCCGATGGAAGGTCGACGAGGCGCTCGACGCCGCGCGCCACTACTTCGAGGTCACCGGCCGCCGCGTGTCGATCGAGTACGCCCTCATCAAGGACATGAACGACCACGCCTGGCGCGCCGAGCTGCTCGCCTCGAAGCTCAACGCGCTCGGACGCGGCTGGGTGCACGTCAACCCCATCCCGCTCAACCCGACGCCCGGCTCGGTGTGGACGGCGTCGGAGCCGGATGCGACGACCGAGTTCATCGCGCGCCTTACGGCCGCCGGCATCCCGACCACGCTGCGCGACACCCGCGGCAAGGAGATCGACGGGGCCTGCGGCCAGCTCGCCGCGGCCGACGCCTGAGGCGATCGCCCCGTCGAGCGGACCGCGGTACCCCAGTTCGAGGGGCTATCGCGGGCGCATCCGACGGCATAGCGTGTGGAGATTACGCGGACCCCCCGACCGCGGAAGGACCCGAACCCCGATGCCCGAAACCCGAACCCTGCCCGACCACGTCGAGGAGCGCCTCGCTCTCGCCGTGGTCGGTGTCGTTCGCCCCGAAATCGACGAGCGCTGGGAGCCTCTTCTGCTCGACGTCGCCCGCCGGGGTGTCGTAACCGCCGCCGACCGCCGCGCGGCGCATCGGCTGCTCGAGGAGCTCGAGGAGCTCCCCGTCGACTGACCGGTTCAGCCCGGCAGCCGGAGTCCGATGTCGATGACGTCGATGCGGCCGACCAAGCGCGATTCCGCCCGCAGCAGGCCGCTCTTGCACGCGCCGAAGGTGACCGTCACGTCGGCCGGGAGCACGGCATCCGGTTCCGGGACGTGCCCGGTATCCGGATGGACGCCGCTCGGCACGTCGACCGCGAACGTGACCGGCAGCGCGCCCTGCCGCGCGATCACCCGCTCACGCGCCACGATGACGACCGTCCGTGCGGGCTCGCGGAGCCCGGCGGTCGCGCCGATGCCCACGATGCCGTCGAGGATCGCGTCCGCCGCCGCGAGCGCTTCCCGGTATCCGGACCCCGCGGGGGCGTCGTCGATGCGTCGCGCACCCGCGGCGAGTGCCGCCATCTCGCCTTCGCGGTGGATGCGCGAGCCCAACGGCGCGTAATCGACGTGCGCCCCGCGATCGGCGAGCAGCGCCCCCGCGTGCAGGGTGTCGCCGCCGTTGTCGCCCGATCCGACGAGCAGCAGGATGTGGGCCCATCGCACCGGCACGCCGAGCCGGCTCAGCTCGGCGGAGACGGCATCCGCGAGTCCGGCCGCGGCGCGCGCCATGAGCGGCACCCCCGCCGCGAGCGCGGGAGCCTCCGCGGCCCGGACCTCGTCCGCCGTGTACCCTCGCACGCCCACATTGTGCGCCATCCGGTGTTCGGCCGACCGAGTCGGGACGGTCTCGCTAGGCTCCTGCCTGTGATCCGCGCGGCGAGTCCCGACGACTTCGATGCCATAGTCCGGCTCTACCGTCAGCTCCAGCCCGAAGATCCCGTCCTCCTCGATGGGCGGGATCGTGCCGCTTTCGACACCATTCTGGAGACGCCGGGGCTCACGCTGTTCGTGGACGAGCGCGATGGCCGGGTCGTGGCGACGACCTACCTCAACGTGATCCCGAACATCACCCGGCGCGCGTCCCCGTACGCCGTCATCGAGAACGTCGTGGTCGAGGAGTCCCTCCGGGGCACCGGTATCGGGAAGCAGATCATGGCGGCGACCCTCGACGCCGCATGGTCGGCCGGATGCTACAAGGCCATGCTCCTCACCGGGTCGAAAGCGGCCTCCACGCACGCGTTCTACCGCAGCTGCGGTTTCGACCCGAACGCCAAGACGGCCTACCTCGCAAAGCCCGGGCTCGGGATTTCCGGCACCGAGTGAGTTCGGCGTGCCCCTCGTGGGGCAGCCGAGGCCATCCGGGCGCTGAAAGTGCCGGCGGGGTATCTGAATCTCGTCGACGGATCACGGCCGCGCGTTCTCAGGGCCGCGGCTCGGTCGGCCGACCCAGGAGGCGCTCGACCGCCGAGGCCACGAGGTCGGGCTGGCCGAGTACCCCGAGGTGGCTCAGCGGAAGGACGTCGACGGGCCAGCCGTACGCGGATGCGCGAGCGAGCTCATCGGCGTAGGTGTCGCCGAACGCGAGATACGCGCCCGTCACGGATCGCGCCCACGCCCCCGGCGCATCGAGTTCGGCGCGGAAGTAGGACTTCGGCACCCACGGCGAGGCGTTGTCGACCTCCTCGAACGCCGCCTCGCTCGGGAACAGCCCCACCATCTCGTCCCTGGCCCACCAGCGCGTCCAGGGGAGGGCGCGATCGCCCTCCGAGAGCGAGTCGACATGATCCGCAAGCTCCTCCGGAACCACCCGCCACGCGCCACCGGCCAGCGGCGGAAGCACCGCGTCCACGAACACGACCCCTGCGACCTGGTGCCGCGGAAGGAGCAGGGGCACGTAGTTGCCGGCATTGGAGTGCGCGACCAGGATCGGCGCCTCGAGATCGGCAAGAGCCGCGGCATAGACACCCAGTGCCTCCTCGGGGCCGGCGGGTTCCCACGGTGAGGCCACCGTCACCTCGTGCCCGAGCGACCCCAGCGACGCGGCCAACGGTTCCAGCACGCTCGGCGGGAGGAACGCGCTTCCCATCAGGAGCAGCTTCGGCACGCCTCCATCCTCCCGGAATCCCCCGTCTCGCTCACGGCCCCTCGCATCCGGATACCGTGGAGCGATGCACCTCGTGATCGAGCGCTGCCCGGCGGATGTCAACGGGGCGCGGATGTCGACGGGGCGCGGTTGAGATGACGCCTCCGCATCGGGTCATCGTCATCGGCACCTCCGGCTCGGGAAAGACCACCCTCGCCGCCCGGATCGCCGCGAGGCTGCGGATCCGGCACGTCGAGATCGACGCGCTCTTTCACGGCCCGAACTGGGTGCCGCGGGAGTCATTCCTCGAGGAGGTCCAGCGCCTCGCCGACTCGGACGAATGGGTCACCGAGTGGCAGTACCGCGAGGCGCGGCCGGTCCTGCTGGCCCGGGCGACGCTGGCCGTGTGGCTCGACTATCCGCTTCGGCTGCGGATGTGGCGGAACGTGACACGGACGGTTCGCCGGCGCGTGCGACGAGTCGAGCTGTGGAACGGGAATTTCGAGCCGCCGCTCTGGACAATCTTTACGAATCGGGACCACATCATCCGCTGGGCATGGCGGACCCGGCACAAGTTCGATGGATGCGACGCCGAGTTGAGGGCATCCCGGCCCGACCTCCGGATCGTCCACCTCCGATCCCAGAGGGACACCGACGCCTGGCTTGCGAGCCTGGAACGGTAGGCGAGCGCGGCTCGCGGCGCGGTACCATGCCCCGGCACGCTGCGCGAGTCCGTCGCTTGGCGCAACCATTTCGTCGCGTCAAGATCGCTTTCGTAATACGATGAGTTCATGAAGCGCGCGATGCAGGGCAAAGAGGTCAGTGACGCTCAGATCGACGCCTGGGTCGACGAAGCAGAGGCCGGGTACGACGTCGATGAGTTGCGCGTCCGCTGGGGCCGATCCCCGCGTGGGGTGACAGCCGCGCATGTCGTTCCCGTCCGCCTGACCGATGACGAGCTCGCGGCCCTCATGGCCCGCGCCGAACGAGAGGGGATGAATCGTTCCGAGGCGATCCGGGCGGCACTGGATGCCTGGACGCACGCGGCGTGATCGTCCGCGCATCCGCGCGCAAACACGGTGTCCCTCCCGATGACAGCATCGCCGCAGCCAGTTCGCCCCTCGTCTCCGGGGCGCTCGATGACGATAACCCGCAGCGACAGCTGCGTGTGGGCTTCGACACACAGGCTCGGTTGCTGGAAGTGATCGTGCTCGTCTGGGACGACGGTACCGAAGAGATCATCCACGCTATGAAGTGCCGACCGCAGTACCTCGGCCTGCTCGACTGACCGGGACCGGGACCGGCCACGATGAGGCACATCGGGCCATATCCGGAGTGGCAACTACCCACCGAGGATTTCGCGCGCCTCATTACAACGCTCTCGGCGCTCCCGCACCCGCGGCGCATCGTGGTCGGTCACTCGTCTCGCGCGAGATACGCCCACGCTTCGACCCCAGAGGCGAGAAGCACCGGGCCACGTACATAGTCATCGACCTCATAGTCGTCAGTCGCGGCCAACTCGTCGTCACTCAATTCGAGGTAGGCGCCCTCAACGAAGTCCTCGGGTTCGCCCCTCAAGAGAATCGGGTGTCGGTCCGAACCGCTAGTGCGAATGACCTCCGGGTCCGTGATGATCACCCAGTCCAGGCGGAACTCGAGGAGCCTGTCAAAGATCGTCGGAACCTCACGCCCATAGAGCGCAACCTGAACCTCGGGCTGGCGGAGCGTGCCGTAGGAGAAAACCCGGTGCGTCACGCACCAAGCCTAGGAGTGCACTCGGCCCGTCTCCCCAAGCAACGCCGCGAGCGACCAGCCCTTTCCCCTGCCTTGGAGTGGTGCGGCTCGTCATAGCCAGATGCTCGGTGGACTACGCCGGTCGGCTCTCGCCGCGCCCGCCTCTTGCGACCCGGCTCCTCGTCCTTAAGACCGACGGAAGCGTTCTCGTCCACAGCGACTCGCTCAGCCACAAGCCCCTTGATTGGAGGGCGAGGCGCGCTGCTAGCAGGACTCGACGGCATGCGTCCCGCTCGCCATCAGCCTCGCCCCTCATCGAGACGCTTCGCGAGATAGACGAGCTCGACCCCTTCGTGGAGTGGCTCGCGACGGGTTTCCGCGTAGCCTTCGCGGAGGTAGAGCCGGATGTTCGCCGCGCTCAGGTGCCCCGTGAACAGCTCGGCGTTCGCGGCCCCCGAGTCGTGCTCCGCTTGACGGAGCAGCTTCGTTCCCAGCCCCTTGCCCTGCTGGTCGGGCGCCACCGTCAGCCGCCCGATCTGGACGGTGTCGCCGTGAACCGTCCAGCGGACGGCGGCGACGATCCTCCCACCGAGCGTCGCGACGAGTCCGCCTCCGGAACGAAGCTCGTCCTCCAGTTCGTCGAGGGATTGCGTCAGCGCGGGGAGGAAGGGGTCCGCGTAGAGCTGCGCCTCTGTCGCGTACGCGGCGCGCTGCAGCGTGAGCACCTCTCCGGCGTCCCCGACAGAAATCGCTCGCGTTCTCAGCTCGTCCACGAGCACACCCTACGCAGCTGCCCGCATCCGTGGATCGGTGCGCCTCGTCCTCCAAACGCTGCAGCGCCATGCGCGGGTCGGCGCTCGGCGCAGCTGCCGCTCGCGATCCGGCTCCTCGTCCTCAAGGCCTACGGATCGGTCCTCGTCCACAGCGACTCGCTCCGCTACAAGCCCCTGAACTGGATGTCGCCGGTTTCTCAACCGGCGCAGCTCGGTGACGTGCGTCCCGCAAGTTGTCGTCGTTGATCCGCCGATTGGCGGAAACCCGTTCGATCTTGACTGCTGCACGATGGCAAGGACGTCCGACTGGCGGAGATTCTGGAGCGAACACGATAGGAGGCTCGCCCAGTGCTCACTTCGGTTCTCGGATTCACGGTAATGGCTGCCGTTGTCGTGCTCATGCCCGGCGCGGACACCATCCTCGTGCTGCGCACGAGCCTCCGCTTCGGCGCTCGCAAAGCGGTCATCACCGCGGCTGGCGTGGTGTGCGGTCCAGTCGTTTGGGGTGCGCTTGCTGGGCTGGGCGTGGCGCTCGTCCTCTCGCGCTTGCCGATCCTCTACTCCGCGGTCGCTGTTGCCGGGGCGTTGTACCTCGTCTACCTCGGGACGGGAAGCGTGCGTGCTGCTCGCACGCTGTGGCGCCGAAGATCTGAGTCTGCGGAAACAACCTCAGCAGCCGTGCCCCCCTCCCGCTCGGCGTTCCTGACCGGGCTCATGACGAACCTGCTGAATCCGAAGATCGGTGTCTTCTACCTCGCCGTCATGCCGGGACTGTTCGCGCCCGGAGATGTGACGATCTGGTTGGGAGCCCTGCTTGGCACAATCCATGGCGCCATCGGCTTGGTCTTCTTGTCGGCTGTGGCGATCTTCGCGGCGTGTTTTCGAAGGTTCTTGACGCGACCAGCTGTGAATGCCGTCGTCGAAGTCATCTGCGGACTGTGCCTCTTCGCCTTTGCCACCCTCGTCGTCATCGACACTGTCGCGTCGATGGTCAACTGAGGACGGAAGCGCGTGCGTGAACTGTCAAACTTGAACCGTGCGCCTCGTCATCGCCCGTTGCTCGGTGGACTATGCCGGCCGGCTCTCGGCGCACCTGCCGCTGGCCACCCGGCTCCTCGTCCTCAAGGCCGACGGGTCGGTGCTCGTCCACAGCGACTCGCTCTCCTACAAGCCGTTGAACTGGATGAGCCCGCCCACGAGCTTCACGCTCGAGGAGGTCGACGAGGAGCGAGCCGCGGCGGGCGTCGTCGAGCTGTGGCGCGTCGCCAACCCGAAGACCGCCGACCTGCTCGTCATCTCGATCCACGAGATCCTGCACGACTCCAGCCACGAACTCGGCGTCGACCCCGGCCTGCAGAAGGACGGCGTCGAGGCGGATCTGCAGCGGCTGCTGGCCGAGCAGATCGAGCTGCTGGGCGAGGGGCACGCCCTCGTGCGCCGCGAGTACATGACCGCGATCGGGCCCGTCGACATCCTCGCCACCGGGCCGGATGGCGTGAGCGTCGCCGTCGAGATCAAGCGCCGCGGCGACATCGACGGTGTCGAGCAGCTCAGCCGCTACCTCGAGCTCATGAACCGCGACCCCCGGCTCGCCCCCGTCACGGGGGTGTTCGCGGCGCAGGAGATCAAGCCGCAAGCGCGCACCCTCGCCGAGGACCGTGGCATCCGCTGCCTCCTGCTCGACTACGACGCCATGCGCGGGCTCGAGACCGGCCACGCGCGGCTGTTCTGAAGCGTCCGCCGTCCGCCCCCGTTCCGCCCCCTCCGCCCCCGCGCCGCCCCCCTCCACCCCCGCGCCGGGCACTGTCAGAAATGCAGGAGAATTCTGAATGGTGCCCCGGATCCGCGGCTGACTAGAGGCGACGCGCGCGAAATATCCTGCATTTCTGACACGGCGAGCACTAACACAGCGAGCACCACGTTGACCGACCCGAGGACCCGAGACATCATGACCCCGCGCTTCAGCCCCGTGCTGTTCGACCTCGACGGCACCATCGTCGACTCGGCGCCCGGCATCCTCGCGAGCCTCGCCTGGACGTACGAGCAACTCCGGATGCCCGTGCCGCCTCCCGCGGAGCTGCTGCGCTGGGTCGGCCCGCCCATCCTCGACTCCTTCCGCGACCTCGCGAAGCTCGACGAGGACGAGTCCCGCTACGCGCTCGCGCTCTACCGCGAGCACTATCGTGCGGAGGGCGTGTTCGACGCGCCCGCGTATCCGGGCGTCCTCGAGGCGCTGCGTGCCATCCACGCCGCGGGCGTGCCGTTGTCGCTCGCCACCTCGAAGCCCGAGTCGCTCGCCCGGATGATTCTCGAGAACCTCGGCGTCGCCGGCGCCTTCACCGAGATCACGGGCGCGTCGGAGGACGAGGTGCGCAGCAGCAAACCGGATGTCGTGGCCGAGGCGCTGCGCCGCCTCGCCACGGACGGCGACACCGGTCCCGCGCCGGTCATGGTGGGCGACCGCATCTACGATGTCGAGGGCGCAGCCGAGCACGGGGTGCCGACGATCTTCGTCACCTGGGGCTACGGCTCGCCCGCCGAGGCGGCCGGCGCGATCGCGACCACCGACACGACCGCCGAGTTGCTCGCGGTGCTCGGGCTTTAGCGCGCGGCTGGCGCTGTAGCGCGCCCGCGTCCGTCGCGCCTGCGGCTGACGCGCGCCTGGGGCTCTGGCCCGCGGACACCGGACACCGGACACCGGCCCGCGGACACCGGCCCGCGGACACCGGACACCGCCGCATCCGCCTCTTCTCCCCTCAGAAATGCAGGAGATTCGACCGGCGACCCCAGATGAACCAGCGCGGACCCGTCCCGACGACGAAAATCTCCTGCATTTCTGAGACAGGCGGCACCGGGGACCTCAGCGGAGACCGGCACCGGGGGAGCGACCCGAGGCGGGGGTTGCCGCGGCGGCTCAGCAGCCGCAGTCGTCGAGCGACACGGGGCCGACGAGCGCGTCGACACCGCGGATGACGGGGCCGGCATCCGAGACGACGTCGTAGCCCTCGCGCGCCCAGTACTCGAATCCGCCGATCATGAGCTTCACCTGATAGCCGAGTCTCGCGAGCTCGAGGGCCGCCTTGTCGGCACCGTTGCAGCCGGGGCTCCAGCAGTAGACGACCACCGGGACATCGAGCGGGATCTCGTGCGGCGCGCGCTGAGCCACCTCGCGCCGCGGGATGTGGACGGCGCCCGCCGCGCGCCCCTGGTTCCAGGCGACCCCGTTCCTGGTGTCGACGAGTACGAGCCGCTCCCCGGCGGCGAGCGCCTCCGCGACATCCGAGGCGTCGGTCTCGTAGCGCAGCTTCGCCGCGAAGTGCGCGATGGCGGCCTCACGCTCGCTCTCGGTGAGTGGCGAGGCGGATGCGATGTGCGTGTCGGTCATGCCCCGACGCTACTCGCCGCTCCCGCGCAACGCGCCCGGTGCATCCGCCTCCCGCCCCCGACTTCCTGCCAAACGCGGCAGCGTTCGACCCGGAGCGCCAGCGATGTCCGGCGCGCGGATGCAGACGCTGCACCGTTTGCACCGGGAACGACGCGGATGGTGAGGGCTACGCGGGCCAGGGCGGTCGCGACGACCGTCGAGAGGGGCTTGCGCACAACACATTAACGATATATCGTTGACACGTCGCGATACCTCGCGATGTGCATGATCCACGAAAGGAGAACGATCATGAACCCGAAGAACTTCCGGCGCCACGAGCGCCACGCCATGTTCCACAACGACCCCCAGCGCCCCGCCGCGCACGGCCCGCAGGCCGAATGGGGCATCCACGCCCCGATGCGCGGGATGCCGCCCTTCGGCCCCGGTTTCGGACAGGGCGCCTGGGGTCGCGGACGCGGACGCGCCGCACGCGGCGACATCCGCGCCGTCATCCTCTCCGTGCTGGGCGAAGGCCCCAGCAACGGCTACAGCATCATCAAGACCATCGCCGAGCGTACGAACGGATCCTGGCGACCGAGCCCCGGCTCGGTCTACCCGACGCTGCAGCAGCTCGTCGACGAGGAGCTCATCGAAGCGACCGGCGAAGGTCGGCGCACCGAGTACGCGCTCACCGAGGCGGGCCGCGCCTACGTGAAGGACAACGCCGAGGAGCTGTCCCGGGCCTGGGCGTCCGGCGCCCCGAAGCGCAGCGAGCAGGAGCTCGCGTTCCAGCAGAGCGTCGGCAAGCTCATGGGCGTCGTGGGCCAGTTCCACCACGCCGCGAACGACGAGCAGCGCCGGGCCGCCGCCGAGAAGCTCGACGAGGCGCGCCGCGCGCTGTACCTCATCCTCGCCGACTGAGCTCGGCCGACCGTACGGGGGCCGCCGGGGCGCACGCTCCGGCGGCCCCCGTTGTGTGCGCTCGCCACATACCGAGCCCGGCCGGCGCCCCGTATCGTGGCGACATGCCGCAGCTCACCATCGGGACCGAGACGATCTACCACGAGGTGCACGGCAGCGGCGCGCCCCTCCTGCTCCTGCACGGCGGATACTGCTCACTCGAGAACATGCGGCCGCTCGGCGAGCTGCTGAGCGACCGGTTCGAGGTGCACGCCCCCGAGCGCGCGGGGCACGGCCGCACCGCCGACCGGCCCGGCCCGTACTCCTACTCGCGGATGCTGCACGACACGGTCGCCTACCTCGACGCCGTGGGCCTCGACACCGTGCACGTCGTCGGGTTCAGCGACGGCGGCATCCTCGCGCTGCTGCTCGCGCTCGAGCATCCGGACCGGGTGCGCAGCATCGTGCCCATCAGCGCCAACATCCACACCGGGGGCTTCGTGCCCGAGGACTACCCGCACGAGACCGTGCCGCAGGCGGCCCACGAGCGGCTCGACCGCGAGTACGCCGAGCTCTCGCCCGACGGGGCCGAGCACGGCGCGATCGTGCTGGAGAAGCTGCTGACCATGTGGCGTGCCGAGCCGGACATCCCGGCCTCCTCGCTCGCCTCGATCACCGCGCCCGTGCTCGTCATGGCCGGCGAGCACGACGCGATCGCCCCCGACCACACCGAGCTCATCGCCTCCTCGATCCCCGGCGCACGGCTCGTCGTCGTGCCGAGGACGACCCACATGCTCGTGAGCGAGCGTCCGCATGCCGTGGCCGCCGAGGTGCTCGGCTTCCTCTCCGGGCCCGCTGACCGCTGAGCCGTGCGCCGGCCCGGTGCCGCAAACATGGCGAATCGCCGATTGCGCACCTCGGGGCGTCCGAGCCCACCGGTTCGCCATGTTTCCGGGACGCTCCGCCGCCCCAACCTGACCGCATGCTGCCCTCCTTCCCCGTGCTGCTGTCGTTCGCGCTCGTCGTGGCGCTGCTCACGATCACGCCCGTCCTCGACACCGCGCTCGTGCTGCGCACGGCCGCCGTCGCGGGGCGGTGCCGGGCCTGGGAACGGTGTTCGGCATCCAGGCGGGCACGCTCGTGTGGGGCGCGGTCGCCGCGGTCGGCGTGAGCGCGCTGCTGCTCGCCTCGCAGCTCGCCTACGACATCCTCCGGTTCGCCGGAGCCCTCTACCTCGTGTGGATCGGGCTCCGGATGCTGTGGTCGGCGATCCGGGGCGGCGCCCACGGCGAGCCCGCCACCCGATCAGACTCCTTCTGGATGGGCTTCCGCCAGGGCGCGGCGACGAACCTGCTGAACCCTAAGGTCGGCGCCTTCTACGTCGCCATGCTCCCGCAGTTCATCCCCGTCGAGGCCCCGCACCTCAGCTGGGGGCTCGCTCTCGCGGGCGTGCACGTGCTGCTCGGCACCGTGCTGCTCGGCACCCTGTGGCTCGGCACGCTGCCGCTCATGGCCCGGTCGTTCCGCGGCCGGCTGCAGCGCCGCACGGTCGCCCGCTGGATCGACGGCGTCGCGGGCGCCGTCATCACGGCGTTCGGCGTGCGGCTCACGTGCGAGCAGTGACTACGCGTCGCCGCGGTTGCGCCGGCGCATGGGGCGCGGGGCGCGGTCGCCCAGGAACGAGCGGGCCGAGTCGACCACGAACCCGCGGCTGAGCGCCTCGCGGCCGATCAGCATCCGGAACCCCATCGAGTCGCGGTTGCTGAGCGTGACCTCGGCGTCGACGCGGCGCCCGACGAGCACCAGCGGCAGCGACACGACGAAGCGCTCCTCGACGTGTCCGGAGGAGCTGCGCACCCGCCGCACGTCGAGCACCGGGCACTCCACGGCGACCTCATCGGCATCCGATCGCTGCCACGGCCGGATGCGGAACCGCACCCACGCCTCGCCGTCGCGATCGAAGGCCTCCACGTCGTAGGCGTGGATCGAGGAGGTCTGTGCGCCCGTGTCGAGCTTGGCCTTGATCCACGGGACCCCCACAGCCGGCAGCTGGACCCACTCGCGCCACCCGGCGAGGATGTTTGAATGGGTTCGCTCGCTCACCGCACCATCTTGGCAGGGGCTCACCCATGAAACTCGCGATCCTCTCGCGCGCGCCCCGCGCCTATTCGACGCAGCGGCTGCGTGCGGCCGCGATCCAGCGCGGGCACGAGATCAAGGTGCTCAACACGCTGCGCTTCGCGATCGACCTCTCCGGCGAGGAGCCCGACCTGCAGTACCGCGGCCGCCCGCTCAGCGACTACGACGCGATCATCCCGCGCATCGGCGCCTCGATCACCTACTTCGGCACGGCCGTGGTGCGCCAGTTCGAGCAGATGGACGTCTACACGCCCAACACCGCGAACGGCATATCGAACGCCAGGGACAAGCTGCGCGCGACGCAGATCCTATCGCGCCACAACATCGGGATGCCGGCGACGACCTTCGTGCGCACCCGCGCGGATGTGCGCCCCGCGATCGAGCGCGTCGGCGGCGCCCCGGTCGTCATCAAGCTGCTCGAGGGCACCCAGGGCATCGGGGTGATCCTGGCGCCGGAGGTGAAGATCGCCGAGGCGATCATCGAGACCCTGCAGTCGACGAACCAGAACGTGCTCATCCAGCGCTTCGTCGCCGAGAGCCGCGGGCGCGACATCCGCGCCCTCGTCGTGGGCGACCGTGTGGTCGCGGCGATGCGGCGCACCGCGAGGGGCGACGAGTTCCGCTCGAACGTGCATCGCGGCGGCACGGTCGAGAAGGTCGAGTTGAGCCAGGAGTACGCGCAGGTGGCGGTGCGCTCCGCCCAGATCATGGGTCTTCGGGTGGCGGGGGTCGACATGCTCGAGGGCCGAGACGGCCCGCTCGTCATGGAGGTGAACTCGTCGCCGGGTCTGCAGGGGATCGAGGAGGCGACCCAGCTGGATGTGGCCGGCGCCATCATCGACTACATCGCCGGGCAGGTCGCATTCCCCGAGATCGACGTGCGCCAGCGCCTCTCGGTGTCGACCGGCTACGGCGTCGCCGAGCTGCTCGTGCACAGCAACGCGGAGCTCGTCGGCAAGACGCTCGGCGAGTCCGGCCTGTGGGAGCGTGATATCACCGTGCTGACCCTGCACCGCGCCGCGACCGTCATCCCGAACCCGCGCAAGGGCCAGCTGCTCGAGGCGGGCGACCGCCTGCTGTGCTTCGGCAAGCTCGAGGAGATGCGCTCGATGATCCCGGAGCGGCGGCGGCGCCGCGCCAAGGTGCGGAAGCTCCCGGCGGAACCGATCCCGCTGGAGGAGTAGACCGGCCGAGCGGAACCTTCCCCGAGTTTCTTGACGTCGTTTATTAAATGGCGTAAAGATTCTGGGGACGGGTGCAACGGTGCACCCCGAAGGAGGAACCACCATGACCACCGTCCGCCGTACGGCCGCGGTCGCTCTCGCGACCCTGGCCCTCAGCGCCGCGATGCTGAGTCCTGCGATGCCGGCGTCCGCCCTCACCGTCCACACGGTGACGTCGCCGGACGGGCTGACATCGCTCACCGTCCGCAACGAGGACGACGGCACCCTCAGCTACAGCGTCATCCAGGACGGCATCGCCGTGCTGGATGACTCCTCGATGGGCGTGGTGACCGCGGCCGTCGACCTCTCGACGGGCCTCGCGTTCGGCTCCGATACGCGGACCACGGTCACGCAGAACTACGCGCTCGTCGAGCACTTCGACGGCCCCATCACCTCGACCGCCAACCAGATGACCCTCTCGTACCACCGGGGGAGCGCGGTGCTGAAGGTGGTGGTGCAGGCGCGGAACGACGGCGTCGCCTTCCGCTACCTCGTGTCGGGCGTCGGCGGCACGACCATCACGAGCGAGGCGACGACCTTCGCACTGCCGAGCGGGACGGGCCTGTGGGCGAGCGACTACCGAAGCGCCAGGGACTACGAGGAGACCTACCCCTACGTCTCCGCGGCGTCGATGGGAACCAGGCACTTCGCGATGCCCGTGCTCGGGAGCCTCGACGACAACGCCGCCTGGATGCTCATCACCGAGGCGGCGGTCTATGTCAACCCGAGCTACCCCGCCATCCGCCTCGACGCCCAGGGAACGGGGAACCGCGTCCTCAAGGCACAGCTCCCGGGGCCGGACGACGACGTGTTCGACACCTCGACGAGCGGCACCCAGGTCGCGACCTCCGGCTCGTTCGCGACGCCCTGGCGGGTCGTCGTCGCGAGCGCATCGCTCGACACGCTCACCACAACCAGCATGATCACCGACCTCAACCCGGCTCCCGCTCGAGGGACCGACACCTCCTGGATCCGGACGGGCACGGCCCTGTGGTCGTGGTGGTCGAACGAGGAGAGCGCCGCGAACGGGGACGACATGGTGCGTTCCCAGAAGGAGTACATTGACACCGCCGAGCAGCTCGGCATGGACTTCGTCACCGTCGACTGCTGCTACAACGACAGCGACACCTCGGTCGAGACGATCGCCGCCTACGCCGCGAAGCGGGGCATCGGCGTCTTCATCTGGAAGAACAAGGGCGACTTCACGAACGACGACGGCAGCTACTACACGCAGGCCCAGCTCGACACCGCCCTTCGCTCGATCGCCGACCGCGGGGTCGCCGGCATCAAGATCGACTTCATGCAGTCGGACCGGCTGGAGACGATCGCCCTCTACGACCGCATCGCGAAGGCCGCGATGAAGGCCCGCCTGCTCGTCAACTTCCACGGCAGCACCAAGCCGTCCGGGGAGAACCGCACCTACCCGAACATCATCACGTCCGAGGCGGTGCTGGGGAGCGAGCAGTACAAGTACGGGCGGGCCCCGTCGGCGTCCGACGACGCCACCTACCCGTTCACACGGAACGTCATCGGCGGCATGGACATGACGCCCGTGATCTTCTCGGACAGCGACCTCAGCACCACGCACGCCCACCAGCTCGCGCTGAGCATCGTGTTCTCGTCGGCCATGCAGCACTTCGCCGACTCGGCCGCCGCCTACGAGACCTGGGTCGGCCGGCACCTGCTCAGCCGGGTGCCGACGGTGTGGGACGAGAGCCATCTGGTCGAGGGCTTCCCGGACGACTACGCGACCTTCGCGCGGCGGTCCGGCTCCGAGTGGTACATCGGCGCCATCACCGACGGGGCAAGGACCACCAGCATCCCCCTGACCTTCCTCGGCAGCGGCAGCTACACGGCGACCCTCTTCGAGGACGGAGCGAACGACCACGAGATCATCACCGAGACCCGCACGGTCACCTCGAGCAGCGTGCTCGCCGTGCCGCTGCGGGCGCACGGCGGCCTCTCCGTGCACATCGGCAAAACCCCGCTCCCGTTCGACGGCACCGCGGACCGCGTGCTCGAGGCGGAGGCGGGCGGCAACGTCCGCACGGGCAGCGCGGCGGTCTACAGCTGCCCCGGCTGCTCCGGGGGCAGCAAGGTCGGCTACCTCGGCAATGGGGCGACCGTGCAGTTCAGCGACGTGCAGGCGCCTGCAGCGGGAGACTACGTGCTGCGCGTCGGCTATCTCGCTGAGGATCCGCGCTCCTTCACGGTCTCGGTGAACGGCGGCGCCCCACAGGAGGTGTCGCCACCCCGGTCGGGTCTGGGCAACGACGGCAACCCGAGCGGCTGGGACATCGTGCGCGACGTCGACGTGCCGGTGACGCTCGCGGCCGGCGCCAACACGGTGACGATCGGCAATGCCAGCGCCTACGCCCCCGACATCGACCGCATCATCGTGCTGCGCTCGTACGAGGCGGAGGCCGCGGCGAACACGCTGACCGGCCGGGCCACGGTCCTCCCGTGCACGGGGGCCGAATGCTCTGGCGCGAAAGTCGGCCGTCTGACCGGGTCGTCGGCACTCGTCGTCTCGGGCGTCGTCGCCCAGCAGGCGGGTTCGACCACGGTGCAGATCCGCTACGCGAGCGCCGCGGGCGGCACGATGCAGCTGCGCGTCAACGGCGGCGAGCCGATCACGGTCACGTTCCCGAAGACGGACGGCGGGAACGACATCAGCACCCGGACGGTGCATTTGAACCTCGCCGCCGGTGCGAACACGATCGCCTTCCGCGCCGCCAGCGCCTGCGCCCCGGACATCGACCGCATCATTGTGCGGCAGTAGGGGCGGGTGGGGGCCGGAGCGGACCGGCCCCCACCCGTCTCAGACCACCCCGCTCGCGATCGCCTCGATGACGCACACCGCGGCGCCGCGAGCCCAGTCGTCGAAGGTGTGGGGGCGGAGCACGATCCGGCAGTCCGCCGCCGCGCCGAAGGCATGCTCCGCGAACGCCGCCCGGATGCGGTTCTCGTAGAGGGCGTACTCGGTGACGTTCTCGCCCGCGATGACCACGAGCTCCGGCCCGGTGAGGTTCACGAGCGCGGCGAGCGCGGCGCCGATGACCTCGCCCGCGGTCGCGAACGCCGCGACGGCCGCGGGCTCCCCCTCGTGCGCGAGCCGGAAGACGTCGCCGATGTCGAGGGAGGGATCGTCGAGCCGCTCGCGCAGCTGGTCCACGATCGCGCCCGTCGAAGCCACCGCCTCGACGCACCCCCGCCGGCCGCAGCTGCAGACCCGGTCGCCCGGAGCGAGCGGGAGGTGCCCGATCTCGCCCGCGACGCCGTGCGAGCCGTTCACGATGCGCTCGTTCAGGAAGAGCCCGCAGCCGATCCCGGTACCGATCGTGATGACCGCGAACGAGTCGGCGTCGCGCCCGGCGCCGAAGAACTGCTCGGTGACCGTGAGGGCGCGGACGTCGTTCTCGACCACCACCGGCGCACCGATGGCCGCCTCGAGGAGCTCGGCGAGGGCGACGCCGCGCCAGCCGAGCAGCGGGGAGTCGCGGACGACGCCGCGCGCGCGATCCACGTCGCCCGACACGGCGACCCCGATGCCGTCGATCGTCGTGTCCGCGCCGAGCGCCTCGACGATCCCGCGGACGACGTCAACGATGTCCTCGACCTCGCTCGAACGGTTGACCGCCTCGATGCGACTCACGATGTTCGCACCGAGGTCCACGAGCACGCCGTAGCTGCGTTCGGCGGTGACCTTGACGCCCACGATGTGCGCGCGCCCGTGGACGACCGCGAGCGGGCTGACGGGCCGTCCGATCGCCGTGCCACGGCGGTCCGCCTCGGACTCGACGACGAACCCGGCGGCGATGAGCGGCGTGACCGCCTTGGTGACGGCGGCCTGGGAGAGCCCGGTCGCCCGGGAGACCTCGACGCGGCCGATGGGCCCGTGCGTGAGGATCCGCCGGAACACGGCGACCGAGGCGGGTGAACTGACCGGAATGCGGTTCAAGCTCGTCATCCTTTCAGGCCGCTCGACGCGATGCCGGCGAAGAACTGCCGCTGCAGGGCGATGAAGATCGCGATCAACGGTAGCGATGCCACGAGCGATCCCGCCATGAGCGTCGGGTAGTCGGTGCCGTACTGGCCCTGCAGGTTCGCGAGGCCCACCGGCAGCGTCATATGCCCCGGCGAGGAGGTGACGATGAGCGGCCAGAGCAGGTCGTTCCACGAGTAGAGCGAGGTGAGCACCGCGAGCGCCGCGACCGTCGGCCCCACCATCGGGAGCATCACGCGCCAGAACACCTGGAAGGCGTTCGCGCCGTCGAGCCGGGCCGCCTCCTCGAACTCGGGCGGGATGGCGAGGAACGCCTGCCGCAGCAGGAACGTGCCGAACGCCGAGAAGACGCCGGGGATCGCGATCGCCGGCAGCGTGTCAAGCAGGCCGAGCGCCTTCATGAGGTCGAACTGCGCGATGAGGAACAGCTGGCTCGGCGCCATGAGCATCACGAGGAACAGCACGAACAGGAGCCCGCGCCCCGGGAACCGGAACCGCGCGAAGCCGTAGGCCGCGAAGGTGCAGACGATGAGCTGGCCGGCCACGCGCAGCACGAGCGCACCGATCGAGGTGCCGAGCATGCTCCCGAACGGCACGGCCTCGAAGAAGCGGGCGAAGGCCCCGAGGTCGAAGGAGGAGGGCAGCAGGACCGGCGGCACCGACCGCGACTCCGGGATCGTCTTGAAGGCGGTGACCAGCTGCCAGGCGAACGGGAACACCATGACCGCCGCCCCGAGCGAGAGGACGAGGTGCAGTGCCCACTGCCGCGAGCGGCGGCGGCGGATCGCTGGTTCAGCCATAGAAAACCACCCTGCGCTGCACGACAAACTGGAGGCGCGTGGCGGCCATGATGATCAGCAGCAGCACGATCGCGATCGCGGCCCCGTATCCGCGATCGAACTGCAGGAAGGTCTTCTGGAAGAAGTAGGAGACGATCGTCTGCGACGCCGTCTCGGCCTGCGAGCCGCGGCTCAGCATGACGTAGACGAGGTCGAACATCTGCAGCGACGAGATGACCGAGAGCACCGAGACGAAGAAGATGCTCGGCGAGAGCAACGGCAGCGTGACCGAGAGGAACTGGCGCACGGGCCCGGCGCCGTCGAGTGCGGACGCCTCCATGAGGTCGGGCGGCACCCCCTGGAGCCCCGCGCCGAGGATGATGATGCTCGTGCCGAGGCTCATCCAGATCCCGACGACGGCGATCGCGAAGATGGCGACGGACGGATCGGCGACCCAGCTGGGCCCGTCGACGCCGACGAGCGCGAGCACCTGGTCGAGCAGCCCGAACTCGCCGTTGTAGATGTATCGCCACACCATCCCGATCGCGACCGGGAGCGTGACGATCGGAAGGAAGTAGAGCACGCGGTAGACGTTCTTGCCGCGCCGCACGGAGTGGATGAGCGTCGCGATGACGACGCTGATCGGGATGCCGAGCAGCACGATGAGCGTGTAGACCGCGCTGTTGCCGAGCGCCCGCCAGAACTGCGCGTCGGCGACCAGCCGCGCGTAGTTGTCGGCACCCGTGAAGGTGGCGCCGCCGAACGGGCCGGTCTCGGTGAAGCTGAGGTAGACGGTCGCCGCGAGAGGCACGATGTAGAGCGCGAGCAGGCCGGCGAGCGCGGGCGCGATGAACGCGTACCCGGTGCCCGCCTCCACGGCGCGCCGTCGGGGGGGGCGCCGCCACGCGCCCCCCCCCCCGGGAGAGACGGTCGTCATTCCTTGGCGAGCGCCTCGTTCATGGCCGTGGCGAGCGCGTCCGCGGCATCCGCCACCGACTGCTCGCCGTTCCACGCGGCGGGAAGGTACTCGTCCTCCAGCGCGTTCCACACCGAGGTGTTCGCCGACACCGGGTAGGTGACGCCGTAGGCGGTCTCGTCGAGGAAGACCTGCAGATCGAACTCCGGCATCGAGTCGACCCACGCCTGCTGGGTGTTCTCGTAGGCGGGGATGACGGCACCGGTCGCGGCCTGGATCTCGGCGGCCTCCTCGCCCCCGAGGAACAGCAGGAACTTCGTGAGCTCCTCCGGGTGCTCCGTCTTCGCGTAGCCGACGTTCTGGATGCCGTTGATGACGGTCGCGCGCTGGGCGCCCTCGGGCAGCACGGTCACATCGACCTTCTCCCGCAGCGCCTCGTTCTCGTAGAACCGCTGCGCGTAGAACGAGCCGCCGTAGTACATGGCGACGGTGCCGTTCTCGAACTGCGCCACGGCCTCCGTGTCCGCGAACTGCTCGAGCGTCGGCGAGTAGCCCTTCTCGACGAAGTCCACCCAGTACTGGATGCCCTCCTGCGTCTTGGGGTCGTCGTACCCGGAGGTCTTGCCGTCGATGATGTACCCGCCGGCCTGGGCGACGGTGTTGTAGAAGCCCTCCTGCCGGTTGAGCGGCGCCGCGATGCCGTAGACGCCCGCGGCGGGGTCGGTGAGCTTCGCGGCGGCGTCCTGGACGTCGGCCCAGGTCCAGGAGTCGGTCGGGTAGGCCACGCCGGCCTTGTCGAAGAGCTCCTTGTTGTACCAGAGCCCGATGGTGTCGAAGTCCTTGGGGAGGCCGTAGAGCTCGCCGTCGTAGGTGAACAGGTCCACGAGCGCCGTCGGGTAGACCCCCAGGTCGACGCCCGCGTCCTCGATCGCGTCGCCGAGCGGCAGCAGCTGGTCGTTCGCGGCGTACACCTGGAACCTGTCGCCGAGCATCCAGAACGCGTCGGGGGCGGTACCGCCCTGCGCGCCGACCTGCAGCTTGGTCCAGAAGTCCGTCCATGGGTTCACCTGGAGCTCGACTTCGATGCCCGGGTTCTCCTGCTCGAACGCGTCGATGAGCTGCTGCATGGTCTCATCCTGCGACCAGACGCCGTACGTCAGCGTGACCTCGCCGCCGTCGCCGTCGCCGCCGTCGCCATCCGCCCCGTCGCCGGAGCAGCCGGCGAGCAGGGTCGCGACCGCGACCGTGCCCGCCGCCATTGCCGTCCACCTCTTCATGTGGTGCTTCCCTTTCTTCTCCCTTGGTGTCCCCGCGCGGATCGCGCTGGAAGTTCATTCGACGTGGACCCGCATCGAGAGCCAGTCCACGTGGGCCTCCGCCCCGTCCTCCGACGGCTCGGTCGCGAGCTCGAGGACGGATGCGCCGACGAGGTCGAGCAGGATGGGCTGCGGGGTCGCTGAGCCGCGGACCTCGCGGCGCAGCACCTCGACGCCGTCGAGGCGTACGACCGCGACCGCCGCGGCATCCGGGGTCTCGTCGTCGACGGCGACCGCGCCGCTCAGCCGGTGCGCGGCGCCCGCCAGCGCGAAGCGGACCGCGGAGTCCTGGGCGACGCCGATCCCGTCCGGGTAGCCGGCCCCGAGCACCGCCAGGCCCGCGCCGTCCATCGGGTCGCCGCCGCCGTTGGCGAGGTCGCGCTCGACCGGGCCGACCGCGTTGCGCGCGGCGAGGAAGGGGAGGCTCGACAGAGCGTGCACGCCCGCGTCGAGTGGCACCACGACGCGGGCGTGCGCGACGACGGGCACCCCGCCGTGGCCAGGGCCCTCGAAGGCGACCACCGCGATCTCGCCCGGCGCCGGATCCCCCTCGGCCGCGACCTCCCAGCGGCCCTCGCCGACCCGCTCGACGCGCCACCCGGGTGCCACCCGCGCGGCCTCCGCATCGGCGGAGATCCTGGCCGTGCCGCCCGTCAGCACGACGATCGCCTCCTCGACCCGGGGCGCTGGCCGCACGGACCGGCCGCGCGGGGAGCGCAGCGGCACCCCGGCCGGCGCGAGGACCGCCGCGAACCCCCCGCGGGCGGCGACCGGCACGACCACCTCGCCCTCGACGCCGTCACGGTGCGTCGACGCGAGCCCGCCGTCCGCATCTCCGGCCAGCCACATCCCGGCGGGCCCGTCGACGAGCTCACGCGGGTCGAAGCGGAGCTCGGACGCCTCGGGGCGCGAGCTGATGCCCCCGACGAACCAGCGGTCGCCGTGGCGCCGCGCGATGACCGCATGGCTGTCCGGGTCGCCGTCGAGAAGGCGCGTCTCGTGCCAGACCGGCGGCAGCTCGGCGAGCAGAGCCGCCGCGTCGGGGCGCGCACGGTACTCGTCTGGGTCGTCGGCGAAGTGCGTGATCCCGCTCTCGAACACGACGCCGAGGGCGAGCTCGTGGCCCTCGCTCGTCTCGCGGCCCGGCGCGCTGAAGGCGACCGGCGTGTAGTCCATCGAGCCGACCACATTGCGGGTGAACGGGAGGATCACGTTGTGCGACGCGGTGAGCGGCTGCCCGTAGAAGACGTAGTACTCGGCTCCCCTGACCGCCTCGTAGCCCACCACGTGCGGGTGCGTCCGCGCCCAGCCGCGGGGGATGACCGAGCCGTGGAAGTTGACCATGAGGCCGGCGCGGCCGGCCTCGGCGATGATCGCGTCGTACCACCGGTAGCGCTCGCGCGATTCGGACTCCATGAAGTCGACCTTGATCCCGGCGACCCCCCACGACCGCCAGAGCGCGAGCTTCCGCAGCGCGACGGGGCCGTCCAGATCCGACCAGGCACTCCACAGGTGCACCTGCACCCCCCGGGCGCTGGCATAGGAGACGAGCTCTGGCACCCAGGCGGCGTCCCAGCCGCAGTCGACGAGCAGGTGCTCCCAGCCCTGCTCGGCGGCGAAGTCGGCGAATCGCTTCTGCACCTCGAGGTAGGCGCCGGAGTACCGGTTCGACCACCACGACCACGCGCCGCGGCCCGGGCGGGGCGGCAGCGCATCAGGCGGGCAGGCCGGCGCGAGTTCGTCGACCAGCTGCGACCGCACGATCCCGTCGAGGCCACCCGTGATCAGCACCCGCCACGGGGTGCGGTGCCCCGGCTCGACGTCGAGCCCGTCGTCGGCGGCCACCACCCGGAAGCCGCCGCCGTCGAACTCCGCGTGCGCCCCCGAGCTGCGCCCGTCGATGCCGGACTCCGTCAGCAGCAGGTACGCACCGCGCGCACCGCGCACGAGGACGGGGAAGCCGTAACCGCCGGGAGCGAGGGCGTCGAGGTCCGCACCGTAGCGCGGCGTCTCGTACCAGCTCTGGTAGTCGAGCACCCAGCAGCGCACCGCCCCGGGCAACTCGACGCGGGTGAGTTCCTCGCCGAGCACGACGGGCGTGCCGGGCAGCTCGTACCGGAAGGCGATGCCGTCGGCGGCGAGGCGCAGCACGACGGCCCATGGCGTGCCGCCGCTCCGCAGCTGCACCCGGTGCTCGTCGTGGTGCACCTCGTGACGACCCGCGGCCTTCCCGAGATGGGAGGTGTACTCTTCGTGGATCTCGGTCGCGGTGCTGCCGAGCACCTCCGCCCCGGCGCCGAGGTCGGCACCGTCGACCGTGATCCCGAGCCCGATCCGGGCGAGCACCGCGCCGTGCGCGCGGAGCACCAGCCGCATCCGCCCGTCGGCGCCCCCCAGCTCGACGGCGAGATCGCCGCGGGCGAAACGGCGGGCCCCCGCGGGGGTTCCGGGCTCGGGGATGCGCATCGTGGGGTGGACTCCGTCGTCGAGATGCCGCGGGGCGGCGAGGGGTGTTGCGTTGTGGGACGAGGGTAAGCATCATTACTTCATTGCGTCAAGTATTAAACTTCAGGGCGTCAACTAATTAGGAAGTAGGCCTCGTGGCACTCGAGATCGCGCCTGTCCACCTGAGCGCCGGCGGTGTGAGCGTCGTCCTCGCCCCGGATCGCTTCGGGCTCCCCGCGGTCGTGCACTGGGGGGCGGCGCTCGAGGACCGCGACCTGCCAGGCCTGCTGGCGTCGGCCGTCCCCTCCGCGATGAACAGCTCACTCGACGAGCCGCGCTCGTTCCCGGTGCTCGCGAACCGCGATTCCGGCTGGTCGGGCACCCCCGTCATCGAGGTGAGCCGCGAATCCGGGGGAACGGTGCGCGCCCTCGGCCCCTGGCGCGTGACCGCCCTGGAGCACGACGCGCGAGCGGCGCGCATCGTGTTCCGCGACGACGCCGGAACGGCCGCCGTCGAGCTCGCGCTCGCCCTCGACGAGGCCGGTGTGCTGCGCCTGCGCGGCAGCGTCGTCGCGGACGGCGCGGCGGATGTCGAGGTCGAGGCCATGCGGATGCTGCTGCCCCTGCCCGCACGGGCCGCGGAGGTGCTCGACTTCACCGGACGCTGGAGCGGCGAGCGACGCCCCCAGCGCGCCGCGCTCCACGACGGCAGCTGGGTGCGCCGATCCCTCCGCGGGCGTCCCGGTCACGACTCGCCCTACCTCACGCTCGTCGGCACGCCGGGCTTCGGCTTCCGGCGGGGGGAGCTCTGGGCCGCGCACGTGGCGTGGAGCGGGAACCAGGAAGCGATCGTCGAGCGCCTCCCCGAGGGGGCAGGCGTCCACTCCGGCATCCTCGGCGGCGGCGAGGCGCTCGACCGGGGCGAGGCGCGCCTCGCGCCGGGCGAGCGCTACGACGGGCCGGAGGTCGTCTTCGCCTGGTCGCCGTCGGGCATCGACGGCATCGCGCAACGGCTGCACGCCTCCCTGCGGGCGCGCCCGGCGCATCCGCGGACCCCGCGCCCCCTGATTCTCAACACCTGGGAGGCGGTGTACTTCGACCAGGGCATCGAGCGCCTCACCCGGCTCGCCGAGGTCGCGGCCTCGGTCGGGGTCGAGCGCTTCGTCCTCGACGACGGCTGGTTCCGGGGCCGCCGGGACGACGGGGCGGGTCTCGGCGACTGGTTCGTGGACGCGGAGACGTGGCCGGCCGGGCTCGCGCCCTTGAGCGAGCACGTCCACTCGCTCGGCATGCAGTTCGGGCTCTGGTTCGAGCCCGAGATGGTCAACCCCGACTCGGACCTCGCCCGCGCGCACCCAGGCTGGCTGCTGGAGGAGCCGTCCGGGCTGTCCTGGCGGCACCAGTCCGCGCTCGACCTCTCCGATCCCGACGCCGCAGAGTACGTCCTCGATCGCCTCGACCGGGTGGTCTCAGAGAACGGCGTGGACTTCATCAAGTGGGACCACAACCGGGACCTGCACCGCGCCCGTCGCGGAGACGGGTCGCCCTCCGTCCACGCCCAGACCGTCGCCCTCTACGCGATCCTCGACGAGCTCCGCCGACGGCATCCGGGCATCGAGGTCGAGAGCTGTGCGAGCGGAGGGGCCCGGCCCGACCTCGGCATCCTGCAACGCACCGACCGGGTGTGGGCGTCCGACACCAACGACCCCCTCGAGCGGCAGGAGATCCAGCGGTGGACGCAGCTGCTGCTGCCGCCGGAGCTCGTCGGCACGCACCTGGGGCCGCCGGAAGCGCACACCACCCACCGCCACGCGTCCCTCGGGTTCCGCGAGGTCACCGCGCTCTTCGGCCACGCCGGCATCGAGTGGGACCTCACCCGGTGCACGCCAGAGGAGGTCGAGAGCGTCCGCAGCTGGGCGGCCGTGTACAAGGAGCTGCGGCCGTTGCTGCACACGGGCATCACCGTGAACGGCGACGACGTCGACGCCGGGGCGCTGCTGCACGGGGTCGTTGCGGCCGACGGAGGCAGCGCCGCGTACGGCTGGGCGCGCCTCTCCACGAGCGCGACGGCGCACTCGGCCCGGGTGCCGCTGCCCGGCCTGGTGCGGGAA
This sequence comes from Protaetiibacter sp., assembly GCA_047605085.1. GTDB lineage: Bacteria > Actinomycetota > Actinomycetes > Actinomycetales > Microbacteriaceae > Homoserinibacter. Next base: position 16,607 of record JASGGJ010000005.1, on the reverse strand, counting down.
CGCCGGTACCGCGTGTCGGTGCGGCACGAGCTCGGAGACGCCAGCCGCCACCAGACCGCCGACCCCCGGTGGATGGACGTCGAGGGCGTCTACACGGGTGCTGTGCTCGCCGAGGGCCTGCCGCTGCCCGTCCTCAACCCCGGGCAGGCGCTGCTGCTCACGCTCACGGCGGTCGACCGGTAGAGCGTCGAAGGCCCCCGTCACCGCTCGGGCAGCGGCCTCAGCTTGAACATCAGGATGCCGAGGTACTTGTTCATGACCGCCAGCTTGTGCGGGTAGCGCTCGCCGGCATCGCTCGGCATCCGCGGCTCGACCGCGGTCTCGATCCACAACCCGGCGGCGCTGAAGGTGTTGAGCAGATCCGAGATCGTGTACGGCCGCTTGGTCAGCGTCACCGCGTCGTTCCATCCCCGGTGCCGGTACGAGAAGGAGTCGCTGGCGAAGTACTCCTCGCCCAGTGTGGTCCCGTTCTGCTCGGCGCGCTCGATGGCGTATCCGATCGGCTGGGTGCGGGTCAGCAGGATGAAGCCGTCGTCGGCCAGCATCGAGCGAGCCGTTCGCAGCGCATGGACCGGATCGGTGGCGTAGCCGAACGACTGCAGGAACAGGATCCGGTCGAATCGCCGACCCGCGAGGCCGGGCACCGCGGCCAGGTCGGAGAGATCGCCTCGGATGAGTTCCAGGCCGGCGGGCGGGTCGATGAAGTTGTCGCTGATGTCGACGCCGACCGAGGCGACGGCGCCGGCCTGGACGAGCTCCGCCACCTTCGCCCCGTTGCCGCACCCGGCATCGAGCACGGAGAGCCCGGCGACATCCCCGAGCAGTTCGCGCTGGGCCGGCCACTCGACGAGCCGGTCCAGCGAGTCCTCCTTGGCCCGCGCCTGCTCGTAGCCGGATGCCAGCTCCGCCCACGACCGACGGGCGCCGCCGCCCGGATCGTGCGCGGGCGAGCTCTCCGTCCCCATCGAGCCCGGATCGGAATCGCCCATTCCACCAGCATGTCGCGCCGGCGATGCCATGTCACGTGGTGCGCGAGGCGGGACTTGAACCCGCACGCCCTTGCGAGCACTGGCACCTGAAGCCAGCGTGTCTGCCATTTCACCACTCGCGCGTGGAACCGCCGAAGCGGAACAGCCTAGCGAGACTACCACGCGCGGCCATCGCATCCATCGCGCCATCGAATCGTGCGAAATGGGCGCCATGGGGCGTTATACCGACGATTCGGCACGATTCTGTCCGTCTGGCGCGCGACACGACGCGGCCCCCGCGGAGGCTGTCCGTCGCGGGGCCGACTACCATCGGAGAGTCCGAGACAGGCGGAAGGCGCGACCGCGCCCACCGGGAGGAGACCCTTGGGGATTCTCGACGAATTCGAGAAGGGCTTGGAGCGCGTCGTGGGCGGCGCGTTCGCCAAGACCTTCAAGAGCGGTCTCCAGCCTCTCGAGGTCACCGCCGCCCTGCGCCGGGAGCTCGACACGAAGGCGGCCGTCGTCTCGCGCGACCGCATCCTCGTGCCCAACCGCTTCCGGGTCCGCCTGTCGCCGTCCGATTTCGAGCGGATGACGGGGCTGGGCCCTTCCCTCCTCGACGAGTTCACCCGGCTCGTGCAACAGCACGCCACCGCGCAGCACTACTCCTTCGCGGGCGGCATCGACATCCGGCTCGACCGCGACGAGAGCCTCTCGGCGGGGATCGTGCGCATCGACTCCGAGAACGTCAAGGGCGAGGTCCGCTGGGAGCCGGTGCTCGACATCGGCGGCACGCGCTACCCGCTCCCGAGGGGACGCACGGTCATCGGACGCGGATCGGATGCCGACATCACCCTCGACGACACGGGCACCTCCCGCAAGCATGTCGAGATCCTGTGGGACGGCACCCGCGGCCAGGTCACCGATCTCGGCTCCACGAACGGCTCCAAGCTCAACGGCCAGAGCGTGAAACAGGCGGTGCTGCAGCCCGACTCGGTCATCGAGATCGGGCGCACGCGCATCGTGTTCCGCGTGCTCCCCAGGGCCGCCGAGGCCGCGCACCGGGACGGGGGCTCTCCGCGATGAGCGAGCTGACCCTTCTCGTCCTGCGCATCGGGTTCCTCATCCTGATGTGGGCGTTCGTCTTCATGGTCGTGTACGCCTTGAGATCCGACCTGTTCGGCACGCGGGTGCGAAAGCTGCCGCGCCAGGACGCGCCGGAGACCTTCCCCGCGTCCCCGCTCCCGGCCCCCGCGCCCACCGCTCCGGCCCCGGCGACCGCCACTCCCGCCCCGGCCACCGCACCCGTGACACCCCTCCCCCGGCCGCTGCGCGCACAGCCGCATGCGAGCGGATCGACGCCCCGCCGGCTCCTCATCACCTCCGGGCCGAAGCAGGGCATGGAGATCGACCTCCCGAGCGAGCAGCTCACCATCGGGCGCTCGAGCGAGTCGGGGCTCGTCATCCGCGACGACTACACCTCCACCCATCACGCGCGCCTCATGCTGTGGAACGACGAGTGGGTCGTCCAAGACCTAGACTCGACCAATGGCACGTTCCTGGACGGATCGCGCGTGACCCTTCCGACGCCCGTCCCGGTCGGGTCGACCGTGACGATCGGCACGACGAGCTTCGAGCTCAGGCGGTAGGCAGGTGGCGACCATCCCCACGACCGCGGCCGTCTCCCACGTCGGGAAGATCCGCGCGAGCAACCAGGACTCCGGCTACCTCGGCCGGCACCTGTTCGTCGTGGCCGACGGGATGGGCGGGCACGCGGGCGGGGACGTCGCGAGCCACATCGCCGCGCAGCGGATCGCGGAGGCCGACCATCCCTACGCGACGCCGGAGGACGCGGTCGACGCGCTGCGCTCCGCGCTGCTCGCCGCGAACGGGCTGCTCGCCGAGACGGTCTTCGAGCACAACGAGCTCACCGGGATGGGCACGACCGTGTCGGCGATCGCCCGGGTGCGCGACAAGCTCGCCCTCGCGCACATCGGCGACTCCCGCGTGTACCGCTTCCGGGACGGCGAGCTCGAGCAGATCACGACCGACCACACCTTCGTGCAGCGTCTCGTCGAGTCGGGTCGCATCACGCCGGAGGAGGCGGCGGTGCATCCGCGGCGCGCGGTTCTCATGCGCGTGCTCGGCGACGTCGACTCCTCGCCCGAGATCGACACCGCCATCCTCGAGCTCCATGCCGGAGACCGCTGGCTGCTCTGCTCCGACGGGCTCTCCGGCTACGTCTCCGAGGAGAAGATGGCCCAGGTGCTCGGCACCGTCCGCACCGCGCAGGGCGCCGCCGACCGGCTCGTCAAGGAGAGCCTCGACCACGGCGCCCCCGACAACGTCACGGTGCTCCTCGTCGACATCGACGATACGGACGGCGCCTCCGGAGCCGGGCCGATCTTCGTCGGATCCGCCGCCCACCCCCTCGACTTCGGCAAGGACGAGGAGGAGGTGCGCCGGCCCATCCGCCTTCCCACCCTCCTCCTGCACCCGCTCAAGGCGGTGCCGCCGGAGGACGCCCACTTCGAGCCGGAGAGCGAGAGCTACCTCGACGAGCTCATCGAGGAGGACCGCCGCCGGGCGGTGCGCCGCCGCATCATGTGGGGCGTCGGGGTCGGACTCGCCGCTCTCGCGATCGTGCTCGCCGGCTGGCTCGGCTACCGCTGGACGCAGATGCACTACTTCGTGGGGGTCAGCGACGACAACGTCGCGATCTTCCAGGGTGTTCAGCAGTCGATCGGCCCGATCTCGCTCTCGCACGTCTACCAGACCACCTCGATCTCGGTCGACGAGCTGCCCTCCTACCAGCAGGAGGCGGTCGAGGCCACCATCAACGCCAGCAGCCTGCGCGACGCGCACGACATCGTCGACCGGCTCTCGGCCGCGGCGGGCGACTGACGTGCCCGCCCCGCAGACGAGCGCGATCGGACGCCCGGACACCGGTCCCGCACCGATCACGACGACCATCCGCATCCGCCTGCGCGAGCCCGCGCGGCTGCGCAACCTCGAGCTCTGGCTGCTGCTCGTGGCGCTCGCGACCTCCGCGGCGGCCATCGGCCTCGTCGACCTCGGCGTGACGGGCGAGCTCGACACCGGCATGCTCGCGCTCACGGCGGCCCCGGCGGTGCTCGTGCTCGTGCTGCACCTCGTCGAGCGCGTCGTGGCGCCGGAGGGCGATCCCATCGTCGTGCCGATCGCGACCGTGCTCACCGGGCTCGGCGTCGCCATGATCCACCGTCTCGATCTCGCCGAGGGTTACACCGGCTGGGCCGCCTACGGGGTGCGCCAGGTGGTGTGGGCCGCGATCGCGATCGCCGTCGCGATCGCCGGGCTGCTGCTGGTGCGCAACCACCGCGTGCTGCAGCGCTACCGCTACGTCGCGATGTTCTCGGCGTTCGTGCTGCTGCTGCTGCCCGTGATCCCCGTCATCGGCGACACCGGGACGAACGCGGATGTCTGGGTGCGCATCGGCATCTTCTCGTTCCAGCCGGGCGAGTTCGCCAAGATCCTGCTCGCCGTGTTCTTCGCGGGATACCTCGTGACCGCCCGCGACTCGCTCTCGATGGTCGGCCGCACCGTCCTCGGGCTGCGGCTGCCGCGGGCGCGCGACCTCGGCCCGATCCTCGTCGTCTGGATCCTGTCGATGGGCGTCATCGTGATCCAGCGCGACCTCGGCACGGCCCTGCTGTACTTCGGCCTGTTCCTCGTCATGCTCTACGTCGCGACGGGCCGCGTCAGCTGGATCCTCATCGGGCTCGCCCTGTTCGCGGGCGGGGCGTGGGCGGCCGCGCGAGCGCTGCCCTACGTCGCCGCACGCTTCACGAACTGGCTCGACGCCTTCAACCCCGAGGTCTACGACCGCGACGGCGGCAGCTACCAGCTCGTGCAGGGCATCTTCGGCCTCGCCGACGGCGGCCTCGTCGGCACCGGGCTCGGTCGCGGCCGGCCCGACATCGTGCCGCTCGCCGAGAGCGACTACATCATCGCGAGCCTCGGCGAGGAGCTCGGCCTCATCGGGCTGTTCGCCATCCTGAGCCTCTACCTGATCTTCGTCGCACGCGGGTTCCGGATCGGCGTGGCCGGGCAGGACGACTTCGGGCGCCTCCTGGCTGTCGGCCTGTCGTTCGTGGTCGGGCTGCAGGTGTTCATCGTCATCGGCGGCGTCACGCGCCTCATCCCGCTCACCGGCCTCACGACGCCGTTCCTCGCCGCGGGCGGCTCCTCGCTCGTGGCCAACTGGCTCATCGTCGCGCTCCTGCTGCGTCTCTCGGATGCCGTGCGCCAGCAGCCGCACGCGATCATCGAGGGGGCTGCCGCATGAACCAGGAGCTGCGTCGCGTGAGCGTGCTGATCCTCGCGATGTTCCTCGCGCTGTGCACCTCGTCGTCGATCATCCAGGTCGCGCAGCAGGAGAGCCTGCAGGCCGACTCCCGCAATGTGCGCACCCTGTACGCGAGCTTCTCGGTGGAGCGCGGGCAGATCCTCGCAGGCGACACCGTCATCGCGCAGTCGGTGGCGAGCGACGACCAGTACAAGTACCAGCGCGTGTACCCGCAGGGCGAGCTCTACGCGGCCGTCACCGGCTATTTCACCCTCAACGGCGAGAACACCGGTCTCGAGGGCAGCCTCAACGAGTACCTGAGCGGCCGCGCCAGTCAGCAGTTCCTCGACAGGCTGAACGCGATCCTGACGGGACAGAACCCGCGCGGGGCGACCGTCCTGACCACGATCGACCCCGTCGTGCAGCAGGCGGCCTGGGATGCGCTCGGCGACCTCCAGGGCGCGATCGTCGCGATCGAGCCGTCGACGGGACGCATCCTCGCGATGGTGTCGAAGCCGTCGTTCGACCCGAACCTGCTGGCCGGCCACGACCAGAGCGCGGTGCTCGCCGCCTACGACGCCCTGCTGGCCGACTCCTCCGAGCCGCTCGTCAATCGCACGATCGCCGGCGACCTCAACCCGCCGGGGTCGACCTTCAAGCTCGTCATGACCTCCGCCGCGCTGTCGAGCGGCGACTTCACGCCCGACAGCCAGCTGCCGAACCCGTCGAGCCTCGTGCTGCCCGACACCGAGACGACGATCACCAACTCGGGCGGCAGCAACTGCGGCGGGGGCGACACCACGACCATCGCCACGGCGCTGCGGCTCTCGTGCAACATCCCGTACGCGGAGCTGGGCGCCGAGCTCGGCTACCGGACGATCCACGAGCAGGCGAAGGCGTTCGGCTTCGAGGACCCGGATCTCGAGGTGCCGATGCCGGTCACCGCGAGTGTGTTCCCCGGCGTCGAGAGCGAGGCGCAGCTCATGCTGCAGTCCTTCGGCCAGGGCAACGTCCGGGTGACGCCGCTGCAGATCGCCATGGTGTCGGCGGCGATCGCGAACGGCGGCGAGCTCATGTCGCCGACCCTCGTGCAGAGCGTCACCGCGCCGGACCTGTCGGTGCTGCAGGACTTCTCCCCCACCGTCTACGGGCAGCCGATCAGCTCCGACGTCGCCGCGACGATCACCCAGCTCATGGTCGCCAATGTCACAAGCGGGGTCGCGAGCGGTGCCAGAATCGATGGTGTCGACGTCGCGGGCAAGTCCGGCACAGCACAGAACGGCGAGGACGACCCGTACACGCTCTGGTACACCGGATTCGCCCCCGCCGACGACCCGCAGATCGCGGTTGCGGTGGTGCTCGAGGAGGGGGCCGGTAAGGGTCAATCCGGATCCGGCAACGGGACAGCCGGTCCGATCGCGAAGAAGGTCATAGAGGCGGTGCTGAACAGATGAGACCCACGAGCGGGCTCACCTTCGGGGGGCGATACCAGCTGTCCAGCCGGATCGCGATCGGCGGCATGGGCGAGGTGTGGCAGGCCACCGACCTCGTGATCGGGCGCACCGTCGCGATCAAGATCCTCAAGGACGAGTACCTCGGCGACCCGGGGTTCCTCGAGCGCTTCCGGGCCGAGGCGCGGCACGCGGCGCTCGTCAACCACGAGGGCATCGCGAACGTCTTCGACTACGGCGAGGAGGACGGCTCCGCCTACCTCGTCATGGAGCTCGTGCCGGGCGAGGCGCTCTCGACGGTGCTCGAGCGGGAGAAGACGCTCTCGACCGACCGGGTGCTCGACATCGTGGCGCAGACCGCGTCCGCTCTCCAGGCCGCGCACTCGGCTGGCCTCGTGCACCGCGACATCAAGCCGGGCAACCTGCTGATCACGCCGGACGGGCGCGTCAAGATCACCGACTTCGGCATCGCCCGGATCGCCGACCAGGTCCCGCTGACCGCGACCGGTCAGGTGATGGGCACCGTGCAGTACCTCTCGCCGGAGCAGGCGAGCGGTCATCCGGCGTCTCCGTCGACCGACATCTACTCGCTCGGCATCGTCGCCTACGAGGCGCTCGCCGGCCGCCGCCCGTTCACGGGCGAGTCACAGGTGGCGATCGCGATGGCGCAGATCAACGAAGCGCCGCCCGACCTCCCCGTCACGATCTCCGAGCCGGTTCGCAACCTCGTCTACTCGAGCATCGCGAAACGCCCGGAGGACCGGCCGGCGACCGCGGCGCATCTCGCGCGTGCCGCGCAGGCGCTGCGGCGAGGGGACGTCGCGGGTGCCGCGGCCGCGGTGCCCGGCATCGCCGCGGGCGCGATCGCCGCCGCGACGACGATCACCGCGACGCGGGTGATGCCCTCCGCGACGACCGGGACGACCCCCGATCCCCAGCTGCGCCGTCGCAGCCCGTGGATGTGGCCGCTCATCGCGATCGTGTCGCTGCTCGCGGTCGCGCTCATCGCCATCCTCATCGTGTTCGCCGTGCAGCCGAGTGAGGAGGAGGAGCCCGTGACGACCCCGACCTCCCCGAGCGAGACACCGAGCCAGACGCCGAGCCAGACCCCCAGTGCGACGCCGACGAGCACCACCGTCCGGATCAACCGCGACGACTATCTGGGGCTGAGCGAGGACGATGCGATCGCCAAGCTCATCGCGACCGAGGGCGAGTTCGCCATCGACCGCACGGCCGGATCGTCCGCCCCGTCGCCCGACCTCGCCGGCAAGGTGCAGGACATCAGCCCGGTCGGCAACGTGCGCAAGGGGTCGACCGTGACCCTGACCATCTACGGCGACTTCCCGGCCCCGGCGGCCCCCAGTATCACGGGCGCCGACCCCACCTCGGGGGATGTCGGCGACGGCGTCGAGGTGAGCTGGACCGCCTATGCGGGATGCCCCGTCGGCTACGCGCTCCAGGGCTACACGGTGACGCTCACGAATGCGAGCGCAGCGAGCACCGAGCTCGACGCCAACGCGACCTCGATCACGATCGAGCTCGGTCCGACCTCGGGCAGCCCGGCGACCGTCTCGCTCGTGGCCCACTGCGCGGACGACATCACCTCGGAGTCGGCATCGATCTCGATCCCGGTGAACTGAGGATCGGCCGCTCGGCGGATCGAGCTTCGGCATCGCGCCGGTAGACTGGCCCGCGTGAATGACGCGGTGACCGAGGGCGTGCGGACGCTCGCGGGCCGCTACGAGATCGGGAAGCTGCTCGGCCGCGGGGGCATGGCCGAGGTGCACGAGGGCCTCGACACCCGGCTCAACCGCCGCGTCGCCGTCAAGCTGCTGCGCCCCTCGCTCGCCACCGATCCGGCGTTCCGCACCCGCTTCCGGCAGGAGGCGCAAGCCGCGGCCCGGATGGCGCACCCCACGATCGTGCGCGTGTTCGACGCGGGCGAGGAGACCGTGAGCGGCCCCGACGGCATCGAGGTGCAGCTGCCCTTCATCGTCATGGAGCGCGTCGACGGCAAGCTGCTGTCCGATGTCATCGACAACGGCCCCGTTCCTGCGGAGGAGGCTGCGCGCATCACCACGGGCATCCTGACGGCGCTCGAGTACTCCCACCGTGCGGGCGTCGTGCACCGCGACATCAAGCCGGGCAACGTCATGATCACGCCCAACGGCCAGATCAAGGTCATGGACTTCGGCATCGCCAGGGCGATCTCGGAGTCGTCGGCCAACGTCGCCCAGACGAGCGCGGTGCTCGGCACGGCGAGCTACTTCTCGCCCGAGCAGGCACGGGGTGAGAGCGTCGACGCCCGCACCGACCTGTACTCCACGGGCGTCGTCCTCTACGAGCTGCTCACCGGCCGTGCCCCGTTCCGCGGCGACAGCCCCGTCGCGGTCGCCTATCAGCACGTGAGCGAGCTGCCGACCCCTCCCAACGCGGTCAACCCGGCGGTCTCGCCCGCGATGAGCGCGGTCGTGATGCACGCCCTCGCGAAGGATCGCTTCGAGCGCTTCCAGAGCGCCGCCGAGTTCCGCGCCGATCTCGAGGTCGCCGCAGGCGGCAAGGTGCCAGACCACGCACCGGGCGCCGACGACTTCAACGCGACCCTGTTCGGGGTCAACCCGAACTCGACCGCGGCATCCGAGGCCACGCTGCGCCGCCTGGCCAACGACGAGAACCGGCCGACACGCACCCAGAGCCGCCCGCCGGTCGCCTGGATCTGGGGCGGCATCGTCGTGATGGTCGTCATCATCGTGGCCGCGATGGTGTGGGTGTTCAGCCTGTCGCCCTCCGACATCGGCGAGAGCACCGGGATCGAGGTGCCGGATGTGGTGGGCGAGCAGGCGGATGCCGGCATGCAGACCCTGAGCGACGCGGGGCTCGTCCCGAACCAGGTCTCGAAGGCGGACGAGGAGGTTCCGGCCGGATACATCATCTCGACGAGCATCGAGGCGCACACCCGCGTCAACAAGGGCGAGCTCATCGACGTGTACGTCTCGACGGGCCCGCCCCTGGTCGCACTGCCGGCCCTGACCTACCTGACCGAGGCGGATGCGATCGCCAAGATCGAGTCGCTCGGGCTCAGCTACGGCACCAGCTCGACGCAGTACTCGCCGAACGTCGCCGCGGGCCAGGTCATCGCCGTGACCATCGACGACGACTCGACGCAGCTCACGGGAGCGCAGAACGTGCAGCTCGGCAGCACCGTGAACCTCGTGCTCTCGAACGGTCTCGTGCTGGTGCAGACCTGGACGGGACAGCCGATCGGCGACGCGCAGACCGCGCTGCAGGCGCAGCAGCTCACGGTGAAGCTCGCCCCGGACGCCAGCTGCTCCGGCGGCAAGGTCACCAGCCAGTCCGCGACGGGCGACGTGGCCCAGCGCTCGACGATCACCCTCGGCTACTGCGCCGGCACCTGATCCGCGCCGCTCCCACCCGCTGGTCGAGTAGCCGCGAAGCGGCGTATCGAGACCCCCGTCAGGACAGCTTGACGAGCGGATTCAACCCCACCGCGCGCTCCGCCGCCTCCGGCAGCCCGGTGGCGGCGAGCCAGTTGCCGAGCATCCGGTAGCCGCCTTCGGTGAGCACCGACTCGGGGTGGAACTGCACCCCGAAGACCGGCCGCTCCCGGTGACGCAGGCCCATGATGATGCCCCCGTCGGTGCGCGCGGTCACCTCGAGCTCGGCGGGGACGGTGCCGTCGACGACGGCGAGCGAGTGGTAGCGCGTGGCACGGAACGGCTGCGGGACGCCCTCGAAGAAGGCGGAGTCGTCGTGCCGGATGAGCGAGGTCTTGCCGTGCATGAGCTCGTCGGCGTGCGTGACGGTCGCGCCGAGCGCCTCGGCGATCGCCTGATGCCCGAGGCACACCCCGAGCAACGGCGTGCCGTCCGCGATGGCGGCGTGCACGATCGGGATCGACACCCCGGCATCCGCGGGCGTGCCGGGACCCGGCGACAGCAGCACGGCGTCGTACCCGGCGATCCGCTCGGCCGCCTCCTCGGCCGTGAAGGCGTCGTTGCGGACGACCTCCGTGTCGGCTCCCAGCTGCAGCAGGTAGCCGTCGAGGGTGTAGACGAAGCTGTCGTAGTTGTCGACGACGAGAACACGCGTCACTGATCCACCGTCACTTCCTGTGTCGCGATGAACTGGTCCACCCAGGGGAACACCCAGGATATGAGAGCGGCGACCACGACCGCGAGGAGCACGAGCAACAGCAGCACCCGCACCCACCAGGGTCCGGGCAGCACACGCCACAGCGCTCCGTACATCAGGCGGCTCCGTCCACGGTCGCCGCGATCTCATCCGGTGCCCCGTTGTGGGCGGCCGCCGGGTCGCGCGGGTAGAACCGTTCGAACACCCCGTAGGCGATGATCCGCTCGCGCGAGGTGTACTGCGGGTTGCAGCTGGTGAGGGTGATGTAGCGCTCGGTGGCGGGGGTCTCTGGCGACTGCGGGACGGCGTCGAGCACCCCGATCCCGGAGGCGCGCACGTACTCGAGGTTGCGGAACTGGTACTCGTACCAGCCGGCGTCCGTCTCGACGTAGATGTGATCGCCGAGCTGCAGTTCGTTGATGTGGTGCAGCGAGCCGCCGTGGCCCATCCGGTGGGCGGCGATCGCGAAGTTGCCGACCTCGCCTGGCATCTGGGTGCCGGGGTAGTGCCCGAGCTTGCCCTTGTCGAGCACCTCGGCGGTGCCGACGCCCTCGGCGATGGTGCGGGCGTAGTCGGCACCCCAGCGCGGCACGATCAGGATGGCGAAGTCCGTCGCCGTCGCGGGCGCCGTGCCGACGGGGACCACGGTCGACCCGGCGGGCTCGGACGTCTCGGCCGGGTCGGGGGTCGCCGTCGGCTCCGGCGTCTCGGACGGATCGGGCGAGCTGCTGGGAGTGGGCGACTGCGCGGCACGGGTATTCCACTGCTCGCTCAGCTCACCCGCCTGCTGCTTGACCTCGTTCCCGACCAGGTATTCGCTGATCCAGAGCTGCCAGGCGATGAACAGCAGCACGATCGCGCCCGTCGTGATGAGGAGCTCCCCGATGACGCCCACCACGGAGACCCGGCGCCTCCGCCGGGCGTGGCGACGGTTCTGCTCACGGCGCGCACGCCGCCCCGGCTGCTCGACGGGTGCCGACGGCGCGGCTTCGGGCCCGACGCTCATGCACCGATTGTAGGCGGGCGTCGCTGGACTCCGACTCCGGATTCCCTGGGCTGCCAGGCTATGATTCTCGGCATGGCGCGTCCCAAATCCCGTACCAAGCCGGCCGTGCAGGAGCCCGCGAAGGGCGCCGACGCCCCGAACCCGGTCTGGTTCAAGCCGGTCATGTTCGGCTTCATGCTCATCGGCCTCGCCTGGATCATCGTCTTCTACGTCAGCCAGAACTCCCTGCCGATCCCGCAGCTCGGCGCGGGCAACATCCTGATCGGCTTCGGCATCATGTTCATCGGCTTCCTCATGACCACCCGCTGGCGCTGAGGCCGGGCATCCGAATTACAGCCGTGTGATTCTGTTCACACTGTGGACGACGCTGTGGAGAGTCAGAAGCGCGCCACGTTGACAGCGATCGCGATCGCGATCAGCACGGCCGCGCCCGCCGCGATGATGAGGTAGGGCGTCGAGGGCTTCGACCGCGCGCGCCCCTCGTAGAACTGCAGCAGGTAGGTCACCCCGGCGCCGGCGAGCGCCCCGCCGATCAGGTAGGGCAGCGAGTAGCCGCTGCTCACGTAGATGTTGATGATCAGGTTGAGAACGAGCACCCCGATGATCTGCATCCGCGCCGGCGGATAGGACCAGGAGATCACCGCATAGGCGCCGAACACGCCGAACAGCGGTGCGCTGAATCCGTAGATGGGGAGCCCCGCGATGAGCATCGCGGCCGAGCCCACCGCGGATGACGCGGCGAACACCACGAGGAACCTCCTGCGGCCGAGGCTGCGCTCCGCCGACGGCGCGATGAGCAGCCAGAAGAACAGGCTGATCGCGATGCCCAGGATGCCGGTCAGCGACAGCGCCGCGAAGCTCGCGAAAGGGGCCGTCACGTAGCGCCACAGCTGCCAGGCATCCTCGGGGATGGCGGCCAGCCACTGGAGCGGGAGGTTCGCGGTCACCAGGCCGACGATCCAGAGCGCGACGAGCACCCCGGCGAAGATCCAGCTGAGCGGGGGCGTCGCACCTCCCGGGCGCAGCAGCCCGCTGAGCCATCCTCCGAAGCCGGATCGCGGAGCGGTGACGGCGGACATCCGACGTGCGGCGGTTCGTTGCTTCGCGGGCTTGGTGTGGGCGGGAGTCCACTGCACCGAGCCGTTCGCCTCCCGCACGCAGTCGGGGCACTGCACCCCGACGGGCGCCAGGATCTGGCACTCCGGGCAGATCGTGCGACCGCAGCGCTGGCACAGCACCCAGCTCTGACGGCCGGGGTGCCGATAGCAGACGGAGGGGTCGTCCTCGAGCTGCTCGCCGAACCGCGGTGAGCTCACAGCTTCTCGACGTCGATGCCGGTGATGACGACATCCTCGAGCGGCTTGTCGCGGCCGTCGGTGGGCACCGCCTCGATCGCGTCGACGACGCGCCGGGACTCCTCGTCGGCCACCTCGCCGAAGATGGTGTGCTTCCGGTTGAGCCACGGCGTCGGCACCGTCGTGATGAAGAACTGCGAGCCGTTCGTGCCTCGACCCATCTGAACACCCGCGTTCGCCATCGCCAGCAGGTACGGCTGGTCGAACACCAGCTCGGGATGGATCTCGTCGTCGAACTGATAGCCGGGCCCGCCGGTGCCCTGCCCGAGCGGGTCGCCGCCCTGCAGCATGAAGTCCTTGATGATGCGGTGGAAGACGACGCCGTCGTAGAGGGGTGTGGACGAGACCTCGCCGGTGCGGGGATGCTTCCACTCCTTGGTGCCGGTGGCGAGGCCGACGAAGTTGTCGACCGTGACGGGGGCGTGGTTGCCGAACAGCTTGACCTTGATGTCGCCGAGGGAGGTGTGAATGGTCGCGACCGCGGTGGGAAGTGGCATTCGGCCATTGTTTCACATGCCCCACGTGGCAGGATGGGAGGACGCCGAGCCGTATCCGGAGGTCGTCATGGCACTGTCCCGCACGCGTCAGAGGGAGCTCAAGAAGCTCAAGCGCTCAGCCGACGACCTCTGGGAGCAGCAGCGCGAAGCCCTCGATCAGGCCTCCTACGTCCTGCGCGAGGCGACCAGGCAGGCGAACGCCCTCGCCCGCGAGGAGGTCACACCGCGTGTCACCGGCGTCTACACCGATGTCGTGCAGCCGGTCGTCGCGACGGGTATCGCGGGGGCGAGGAGTGCCGGCACCGCCGTCAAGGAGCGGGTCGTCGGCGATGTGCTGCCCGCTCTGTCGGGAGCCGTCGGTTCGGCGATCGCCGTCATCGAGGCGGTGCGCGACCCTCGGGTGCGCGAGATCGTGCGCTCGGCCGCCCGTTCCGGCGGCAAGGTCGTGACGTTCGCGCCCCCGCAGAAGAAGGCGCCAGGGCCAGGCGCCTTCATCCTCATCGGCCTCGGCGTGGTCGCCGTGGCGGGCGTCGCCTACGCCGCCTGGCAGACCCTCCGCGCCGACGAGGACCTCTGGATCGACGACCTCGCCGACGTCGGAGCGATCGACGTCGGCGACGACGAGGACGAGTTCTGAACGGTCACGCACCGAGTCGCCCTTCTCCGGGTCGTCGAACGGATTCCGATTCGCGCCCGGAAAAGTTCGACGTCGTCGAGGCGGGCATCCCGCAGCTGCTCGAAGCTCTCGAGTCGGGGCGAGTCACGAGCGTCGAGCTGGTGTGCGCCTACCTGAACCGCATCGCCTACTACGACCGCACGGGACTGTGCCTGCACGCGATCGCCGTGCTCAACCCGGGCTGCCTCGCGGAGGCGGCGGCGTCGGATGCGCGCCGCCGCGCGGGCCGGGCCGGGGCGCTCGAGGGCATCCCGTTCACCGTCAAGGACAGCTACAAGGTCGCGGGGCTGACCGTGGCATCCGGATCGCCCGCGCTCGCCGGCCTCGTCGCCGGCGAGGACGCCGCATCCGTCGCCCTGCTGCGCGGGGCGGGCGCGGTGCTCGTCGGCAAGACCAACATGCCGCCGATGGCGGCCGGGGGCGTGCAGCCTGGTCTCTACGACTACGCCCGAAGCCCCTACAACCCGGAGTACCTGACGGCCGCGTACGGCTCGGGGTCGTCGAACGGCTCCGGCACCTCGACGGCGGCGAGCATGGCCGCGTTCGGGATGGCGGAGGAGACGGTGTCGTCGGGGCGCTCACCGGCCTCCAACAACGCGCTCGTCGCCTACACGCCCTCGCGCGGGGTGCTGTCGATCCGCGGGAACTGGCCGCTGCGGCCCACGTGCGACGTGGTGGTGCCGCACACCCGCACGGTCTCGGATCTGCTCGTGCTGCTGGACGTGCTCGCGGTGGCCGACCCGGTGCGGCGCGGCGACTTCTGGCGGCAACAGTCGGCGGTGCGGCTGCCGGAACCGGAGCAGGTGCTGCCGCATCCGGTGGCGCGCCCGCGGCCGGAACGGCTGGACGGGGTGCGCATCGGGGTGCCGCGCATGTTCATCGGCGCCGACCCGGAGCTGCTCGACCCGCCCGTCATCCGCCCCTCGGTGCGGCGCCTGTGGGATCGCGCGGCCGGCGATCTGCGTGCGCTCGGTGCCGAGGTGGTCGAGGTCGACTTCCCGGTGGTGTCGAACTACGAGGAGAGCAAGCCGGATGCCGTCGGCCTGCCCGCGCGCGGCCTCGTGCCCCCGGCGTGGCGGCTGCTCGAGGGCAGCACGATCACGGCGATGGCGCTCGACCAGTTCCTGCGCGACAACGGCGACCCCTCGCTGTCGAGCTGGGCGGACGTCGACGGCGACACGGTGTTCCCGGCCGAGGACGCGCCGGTGCCGGTGTGGATCACGCGCGCCCGCGGAGGCTTCGACTGGCAGCGGCTCGCGGAGCTCGTGAAGCAGGGGCTACAGGAGGAGTACGACGACATCCCCGAGCTCGCCCAGCTGCTCACGGGCCTCGAGGAGGCGCGGCGCCGCGACCTCGAGGAGTGGATGACCGAGCTCGGCCTCGACCTCGTGGCCTTTCCCGCGGCGGGCGACGTGGGCCGCGACGACCTCTTCACCCGCCCGGAGAGCCTTGAGCACGCCTCCCGCAACGGGGTCGTCTACTCGAGCGCCAACCGCGTGCTGCGGCATCTCGGCATCCCGAGCGTGACCGTGCCGATGGGGTTCATGTCCGACATCCAGATGCCGGTCGGCCTCACCTTCGCGGGCGCCGCCTACAGCGACGACCGCCTGCTCGACGCCGCTTCGGCGTACGAGGGCGCCACCCGGCGGCGCGAGGGCGGCGCGTTCCTCACCCCGACGCTGCCGAGCAACCAGATCGTCGCCGGGGCAACGGATGCCGTGGGCGCCGCCCCCGAGTTCCTTGTGACGGTCGGTCGCAGCGCGCGGTCGTGGGAGGTCGAGGTGCGCGTGCACGACGCGGGCGCCGGCGCCGCAGTCTGGGCCGACGGCCACATCCTGCGTCCGGTCGACGGCGAGCCGGGCGTCTTCCACGGGCGGATCTCGCTCGCCCGGCGACGCCTCAGCGACGAGCTGCTCGTGCTCGTGAAGGCGCGGGGCGCGGCCGCGATGCGGCTCGAGCCGCTGCCGGCGGGCGATCCGGCCTGACACCGGCCCGGACGGCGCCCTGCCGGCGACGGCCGAGCGCCGGAGCTGCAGGCCCGAAGTGTTCAGTGGACGCTTGCAGCATGGCGGGTACGCCCCGCTTCAGACCGTGGCGGCTCAGGCCCGACGACGACGCGCGTACAGCACGCCACCGGCCGCGGTCAGCAGCACCGCGAGCAGGATCGCGACAGGA